>CAKQTF010000264.1 GCA_934276695.1 uncultured Spirochaetales bacterium | reverse complement strand
TCAGCAGCGATATCGGTGATGGGCTTCATTTGGACAGAATTGGCGATTTCAATATCCGATAAAACCATAGAATCCCTTCTTTCTTTTTGTTTGTTAGGTTTATGATAGACTTTCTAAAATGGTTTGGTAAATGTTGTCTGCAAGATCAGAACCGGTTTGGAGGAGTTTGAGTCCCTTACCGTGGTATTCTTGGACAAAGTCTTGGTCCTTGATTCCTGAAATGTTGATCAAGACATTGAGCCAAGCCCCTTGAAGGCCAGCTTTAAGATTCAGAGCAGCTACCCCTAGGTCACTCGCCGCATTGGTGTTGGACTTGCCAACAGCTTCTTTGGTGGTTTCAAGAGCTTCAACGATGAGCTCCATCATAGAGAAAGGAGATATTGTCGCATGTTTCAAAGCTTTTTGCATGGCTTCACGACGAGCAGCTTTCTCTTCTTCCGTTTCTTTTGGAAGATCAAAGACAGCTGATACGATGTTGAAAGCTTCTGTATCTTTATCGATGGCTTCTAGTAATTGGTCTTGGAGTTGAGCGCTTTTTTCATGAACCCCTTTGATGTGGTCTTCAAATTCTGCGTATTTTTTCTTTCCAATGGTCAGTTCACAGACCATTTTTGTAAGGGAAATCCCATTCGCAGCAGATAGAGCAGCAGCAGAACCACCACCTGGAGCTGGAGCATCTGAACCAAGAACTTTGGCAAACTCCGTAATACTTAAGTCAACTAGTTTCATAGAACTCCCTTTCTAACCCAACAAGTGATTTTCCAAGACTTGTTTGCTGTAGTCAAAGTCTTCTAATTGCAAGTAGTATTCAGCAGAGTCGATCAAAGCCTTAGCAGGAGCCAGTCCAATGAGTTCTGTTCCGATGATGTGAACACCGTAACGTTGTGCTTCGAAACGAACGGTTTCCACAACACGATACAATGGGAATTGTTCCAAGTTGACCATGTTGATGGAGACTTGGGCAATGTTGCGATCTTCTAGCATGACGCCGATCGCTTTACAGTACTTGTATCCACCGCTTGATCCACGAATGATTTTAGAAATCTTATTGGCAATCTCTAGGTCGTCTGTGTCAAGGTTGATATTGAAAGCAACGAGTGGCATACGGACACCGACAGCTGTAACCCCTGCAGTTGGGTGAATCTTGCGTTCACCGTAGTCTGGCTTCCAGTCTTCTTCCAACAATTTTTCTGGCATTCCTTCAAATTGTCCTTTACGCACTTTTGCCAAGTTCTTCCGTTCTGGACGAGTTGCGGCATCTTCATAAAGGAAGATTGGAATACCCAACTCACGATTGATGCGTTCGGCCACTTTATTAGCGATCTCAACGCATTCAGCTGTAGTGATATCTTTAACCGGAACGAATGGACAAACGTCTGTTGCCCCCATACGAGGGTGTTCGCCTTCGTGCTTGGTCATATCGATGTTTTCAGAAGCGTATTTCACCAATTGGAAAGCCACTTCTTGAATGCTTTCTTCATCCCCAACGAGTGTAAAGACGCTACGGTTGTGGCTGGCATCAGACGAGTAGTCCAGCAGCGTAACACCTGGAATACTTTTTGCTGTGGCTGCTAATCCGTCGATCACAGCTTGATTGCGTCCTTCAGAGAAGTTTGGAATACACTCAACAATTTTTGCCATATGATTACCTCTTTTTATAGGAGAAGTTGGGGAGGAGGAGTCTTTGCATTTCCTCCCCTTTCTCAGTTTTTATTTTTTGATGTTAAAACAATTTTTGAACGGCTTCTTTGACCAAATCTTCATCTGCCAGATAAGGAATGGTGATGTGGTCTGTTCCTGCATGGAGACGGTTGTACTCGATCGCTGTTTCAATGGCATGGTTATTCCGTGCCCAGTTCCGACGAGCAACCCCACCCATAGTGTCCCAGGCAATGGCAGACTTGATGATTTCATCGATCCGGTGGCTACCGTCTAGGACGAGACCAAATCCACCGTTGATAGCTTTACCGATACCAGTACCACCACCGTTGTGGAGAGCGACGAGACTCATACCGCGAGCAGCGTTACCAGCGTAACATTGAACCGCCATGTCACAAGTGACGTTCGAACCATCTTTGATGTTTGATGTTTCACGGAATGGAGCATCTGTACCAGATACGTCGTGGTGGTCACGTCCAATCATGACAGGTCCAATCTTGCCTTGGCGAATGAGTTCATTGAATTTCAATGCAATATTGACACGGCCCATGCAATCTTGATAGAGAATACGAGCTTGTGTACCAACCACCAGTTGGTTCTTCTCAGCATCGCGGATCCAGTTGTAGTTGTCGCGGTCTTGGTAGCGACGAGTTGGATCGATCGCTTCCATAGCTGCATGGTCGGTTGCAATCAAGTCTTCATGTTTACCGCTGAGGCAGACCCAACGGAATGGACCATAACCATAGTCAAAGAGCATAGGTCCCATGATATCTTCTACATAAGATGGCCAAATGAAGCCATCCTTGTCATCCAAGCCATTCTTAGAAATTTCCTTGATACCTGAGTCGTAAACAGATTTCATGAAGGCATTACCGTAGTCGAAGAAGTAGGTGCCTTTAGCTGTCAAGGCTTTGATCACTGCAAAGTGAC
>CAKQTF010000263.1 GCA_934276695.1 uncultured Spirochaetales bacterium | reverse complement strand
GTATAAGCTATACAAGTGAGACAATCAAGGCCTTCTTTGATGAGGTCAGTGTCAATGGCAGGGTGAATTTCGCAATCGGTGATGATCTTCTTGCAGATCTTGATAAATGGCATGACTTTGGATATCTGAAAGACCATGTCCATTTCATCTGCTTCACGCGTGAAAGGGTGGAGAGGGTCACGCATGGTGCAGATGTTGAGTTCATTCCATCCCCGGTTTTCGAAGCATCATCAACAGATGTCAGGAATGGTAATCTTGATATTGTTCCTGAGAGCGTGAGGGCATACATAAATGAGCATAAGCTATACAGAGCTATATGAATTCGTGAAGGGAAGGCTTAAGCCCTCGAGGTTTGAGCATTCCGTTGGTGTTGCGGAGACTGCTTATGCAATTGCTGCACGCTTCTCTCTTAATGCTTATGCTGCGCGTTATGTTGGGATCTATCATGATGCATACAGATACGATGCCGACGGAAGCACTGCAGCAATGCTGCTTAAGAGCGGAATGTCTCTTTGCAAGGAGGAGATAGAGAATCCGATGCTCCTTCATGGGCCTCTTGCTGCATTCATGATGAGGAGGAACTGCGGGGAGGATGTTCCGGATCCGTATCTGCTTGCTGTCAGGCACCATACGCTTGGCTCCAAGGATATGGGCCAGCTGGGTGCTGTGCTCTACATTGCAGATTACATAGAGCCTGGCAGGAGGCATCTTACGGCGGATGAGCGCAGGCGGATAATGGATAATGAGACGCTTGAGGATATGGTACTCTGCATAATGGATATGCAGGCAGCATATTTCAGGTCGAATGGGATCAGGAGTGCTGAGGTGTCGGATGAGCTCTATTCATTCCTGATTGCAGGCGGAAGATTCCAAGACTTGAAGTGATAGGCTTTTTTGGCAATACTGTAAAACTGAAATACTGGAAGGTGAATGAAATGAGAGAAGAGATAAAGGAAAAGGCAGAAAGGATAAAGAGCTATCTTGAGGACCATAAGTGCGATGATGTGCAGATTGTCGATATGAGCGCTGCAGAGTGCTCATGGACAGATGCTTTCGTGATTGCGACAGTATCATCTGTCGGGCACCTCAAGGGCGTCGTGCATCAGCTGTGGGGAGAGCTCATTGATCTTGGGCTTAATGTGAACAACAGGCATAAGAGCCCAGGCGATGATGGCTGGGAGCTTATTGACTGCGGCGACATCGTGATCCATCTCATGAGTGCCGAGCTCAGGGAGTTCTACAATCTCGAGAAGCTCTGGAAGGCAACAGAGGAATCAAGGTAATATGCTATGAGCGGGGCAAAGGCCTCGCTTTTTTTTCTCCCAATGCTGTGAAGTCTTCCCTGTATGATATAGAATGAAGGAATGGATACACTACTGATAATCATCTCAGCACTGCTTATTGCATCGAATGCAGTGTCTTTTTCCCTGATGGCAATAGATAAGAGGAAAGCAATCAGACAGCATGGCGGGAAGCCAGCAACAAGGCGCATCCCGGAAAGGACCCTGTTCATATCTGCTGGGCTTTTCGGAGGGCTTGGCGGCGTGCTTGGAATGCTTCTGATGCACCATAAGACAAAGCACTGGTACTTTGCGGTTTTCTTCCCCCTGATGCTTATAGCGCAGATCGCGGTGCTTGCCTTTCTTTATTATATGGCTTTCATCAGATGAGCATATGCTCTTAGATCACGGCCTTTGTCTTCCATTTTCCGCTGATGAACCTGTGGGTGAAGCAGATGCTTCTGCAGTACCAGTCAATGAACATCCCCCAGAGAACTCCTACAAGTCCTAAGCCCATTGTCTTCCCGAGTATGTTCGAAAGCACGACTCTGAAGATCCACATGGATAGGACTGATACCAGCATTGTGTATTTCACATCTCCTGCTGCCCTTAGGTAATTCGGTACAGTGAAGGCAAGCGGCCAGACAAGGGATCCCTGTATCAGATTAAGGTTGACGCAGGTTATGGCAAGCGCTGTTGCCTCTGCTGAAAGGCTGTATATCCCGACAAGCTGCGGTGTGAGGAAGAACATGATTATGCCAAGAGCCCCCATTGTGATATATGCAAGCGCAAGCAGCTTCTTCCCGTAGTAGTATACCTGGTCATAGGCGCCTTTCCCGCAGCATTGGCCAATGACAGTCACGCTTGCAAGGCCTATTGCCGATGCTGGCATATTCGCGAATGTCGCAAGGTTGTTAGTGACTGCATATGCCGCGATTGAGTATGTTCCGAATGTGGTTATAGTTGAAGAGATCAGTATCTTTCCGATGTGGAAGACTGAGTTCTCGAATCCTGATGGAAGCGCAATCCTCAGGATTCTGGATATCATCCTCAGATCAATATCTGGCTTCAGCGGATCCTCAATATGGATTCTCTCATCCTTCCTCAGGATCACAGAGAGCATCACAGCAGCTCCGATTATCCTGCTTAGCATCGATGAGATTCCGACTCCTGCAGCTCCCATGCCGAGAATGAACACAGATACAGCATTCCCTGCTATGTTGACTAGGTTCACAAGCACTGATACCCACATCGTGATGCTGCTCCTGCCCATTGAGCGGCAGAGTGCATTGGCACTTGACTGGACGGCAAAGAAC
>CAKQTF010000262.1 GCA_934276695.1 uncultured Spirochaetales bacterium | reverse complement strand
TTAAGCCAGTTGTCAGGCTGTTCTGCCTGCCATCCATTCTTTATCTGCTGCCTGAATATGCCATAGTTGTATCTTATCCCATACCCATAAGCAGGAAGCTCCAGTGTTGCCAGTGAGTCCATGAAGCATGCGGCAAGCCTGCCGAGGCCTCCATTTCCCAGTCCTGCATCCGGCTCTACAGCCTCAAGCTCCTTATAGTCATAGCCTAGGGATTCAAGTGCTTCCTTTACCTTCCTGTCTATCCCGAGATTTATTATGTTATTTGACATGGCCCTGCCCATGAGGAACTCAAGAGACAGATAATAGACTCTCTTTGAGTGGTTCTGCCTCTGGGTCTTCCTTGACAGATCCCACTGGTGGATTATCCTGTCGCGTATAGCATATGCAATTGCCTGATATCTTCCTTCTTCCGTTGTGTGATAGACATCAGCATCCTGATTGTATTTGAGTTGCTCTGCAAAATCCTTTGCTATGTCTTTTGCGGTGAGTCCGTATCTTGTCCGATCTTCATCTGCCATATGAAAAGCTCCTATATGAGATTAATAGATATTTTATCATAGTTAATTTTAGATGATATATTCAATAACGGAGCTTGTGTTAAGAAAGGTTTACTCTTTTTCATCTTATTGCGAAATGTCGGTTTTGGACTGGATTAATAAGAGCTTATATGTTACTCTAAACCTAGCGATATATGTTTTGCAGGGGCATTTCTTGGATTTATGCTGGTAAGTCAGTGTAAATGTCCATGATTGTATTGACAAAGATTGAATTACTTTGTTAAATTTTTCTTTGCATGTTTGAATAGGTAATGCATAGTGCCCTTGTAGCTCAGTCGGTAGAGCACCACCATGGTAAGGTGGGGGTCAGCGGTTCAAATCCGCTCGAGGGCTCTTTTTATCTAAAGCTGACGGATTATCGTCTAGGAGAAGGAATTATGGCAAGTTCTAAGAAGAAAGGCCCAGTAGAGAAAATTGCTCTTCAGTGCACAGAGTGTAAGCAGAAGAATTACACAACTGAGAAGAATCGTCGTAACACGCCAGAGAAGCTTGAGCTTATGAAGTATTGCAAGTTCGAGCATAAGCACACTCTGCATCGTGAGACAAAGATCAAATAAGTAAGGATCTGGCTAAGAAATTCGAGGTATGAGTAGGCCGATAGCTCCAACGGTTAGAGCACTGGTCTCCAAAACCGGGTGTTGGGAGTTCGAATCTCTCTCGGCCTGCTGATACCTCGAATTATACTTAAGGAGTATCAAATGAAGAAAATCGGAAGATATTTCAAGGAATGCTGGCTTGAGATGAAGAAGGTCTCCTGGCCTAACAGGCAGGCTGTCTTGCATTCAACTTGGGTAGTAATCATTTCTACATTGGTCTTTGCGGTTGTACTTGGACTTGTTGATACTGTTCTTGGTCTTTTGCTTGATCTGATCTTCTAAGGACGGAAAAATGGAAAAGGGCTGGTACGTAGTACATACATATTCAGGATACGAGCAGAAGATTGAAAGGATAATCAACAAGCTTCGTGAGAATGATCAGGAGTTCAATCAGCATTGCACTGGTGTTTCTGTCCCGATGGAGACAGTGAATGTTCTTACGGAGAAGGGCGAGAAGAAGACTGAACTGAAGAAGGTCCTTCCTGGTTACATCCTTGTAGAGCTTGATCTGGATGAGAATACCTGGCGCACAACGACTGCAACAATTGCGAGGATCCAGGGTGTGACAGGGTTCCTTACTGCTGATAAGACAGGTAAGAATCCTCCTAAGCCGCTTTCTGCTAGAGAGCACAAAGAGATAATGGTACGTACCGGAGCTGTTCCTGAAGAGAAATCATTCAGACCTAAGCAGGATTTCAATAAAGGAGAAGAGGTCAAGGTTATATCCGGTCCTTTTGCTTCGTTTAATGGAACCATTGATGATATCGACCTGCAGAAGGGAAGGCTCAGGCTTTCTGTTCAGATTTTCGGTCGGTCTACTCCTGTTGAAGTTGACTTCACACAGGTTGAAAGGATTCCTGTCTGATAAAGGCAGGGACCTTAGTTTTTTATTATCTTAATTAAAAAATCTCCCTTGCTAAGTTTTAGTGAGGTGGGAGCCCACCGTATGGTGAGCGTTAATACCAGCGCGGAATCTGACTTATCGGTCAACTCAGACCAGGTTCCGGCGTAAGGAGAAAAAAATGGCAAAGAAGAAGGTTACCGCAGTAATCAAGCTTCAGTGCCCTGCCCAGAAGGCTACACCAGCACCACCAATCGGTCCTGCTCTTGGCCCTCATGGAGTCAGTGCACCTCAGTTTGTCCAGCAGTTCAATGACAAGACAAAGGGTTATGAAGCTGGACTTATCCTCCCTGTTATCATCACAGTCTACTCAGACAAGAGCTTCACTTTCGTTCTGAAGACTCCTCCTGCAGCTGTACTCATCAAGAAGGCCCTCGGTCTTCAGACAGCTTCTGGCTCACCGAATAAGGTTAAGGTCGGAAAGCTCACAGATGCTCAGCTCACAGAGATCGCTAAGACCAAGCTTGAGGATCTCAATGCTAACGACATTGACGCAGCAAAGAAGATCATCGCTGGAACTGCTCGTTCTATGGGCGTAGAGGTGGAGAA
>CAKQTF010000261.1 GCA_934276695.1 uncultured Spirochaetales bacterium | reverse complement strand
GCAGGGGGAGAGATCCGCAGCCAGTCACCAGATGCCAAGGAGACTGTTTCTCCGTCTATCACTGCAGCTCCCCTGCCCTCAATGATCCCGTAAATCTCCTCATTCTCCTTATGTGAATGAACAAAAGGGACCGATGCACCAGTAGGAAGCCTGTTGATGCTTACCTCAGCTCCAGTAAGCATAAGCTTATCATGAAGCTCAGCCCTTGACTCGTTTCCAACAGATGTCTTTGAATAGTTTTTCATCTTATCAATGCTCCTTTGATTGTTGTAATCTTTTTTGTTACATCAATCTTATAGAACATCACTGCTGTAATGTCAATAGTTACAACACATAAAACAGATAGCCTAAAGAACAAGCCTCATCAGGACAACCTCCTGCCATCCTGAGTACCTGGACCTGAATCCCATCGGATTCCTTCCATACTCCATGAATCCCGCCTTCTTGTATAATGCTACCGCAGCATCATTGCTGCTGACAGCCTCGAGCTCAAGCTGCTTATAGCCTGCCTTCCTAGCAATATCCAGAGCACATTCAAGCATTGTACTGCCTATGCCGAGATTCCAGAACTCCTTCTCGATGCTTATGCCGAAATCAGCCCTGTGGCGTATCTTTTCCTTATCTCCGATGGAGTCAATGCCTGCGCATCCTGCAATATGGCCATCAATGACTGCGCATAGCTCAATCTCCATGCTGCTATCAGCCTTGGACTTAAGATAGCTTCTCTCCTCTTCTGCTGTGAATGTGCATTCATCTGGATAGAATAGCAGGAAATCAGTCTCACTATGGGTCTTCAGGAATAATCTGAGCATATCACCAGCATCAGACTCCTCTGCATTCCTTATGATGCACTTCCTGCCATCTTTCAGGCAGACTGTCCTTGAATATCTCATAGTCTTATTTTAATGCCATGGATTATGGCTGGCAACAGTCCTCTTAGGCTGGGAAATCAATGCCTTTTATTGCCTTATCATACAGGAAATGCTTCAGTGGCATGGAATCCCCTGTATCATACATATTCCTCAGATGCACATTGAATTCACCCATATCAGAGTCCCGTACTGTCAGTATGCCACCGCCTCCCCGGACAAGCAGCCTGTTAGCAGCAGTCATCGCAGTCCTTTTATTACCATTCCAGAAGAGCTGGTGATATGTGATATATGCAAAAAGATCAAGTGCACGCTCTGTCACAGGAAGATAAGAAGAGACGATTTTCCTTATCGCAGCCTCTGTCTCGGCCTGGGCTGGAACAGCTGGCTTATAATCCGTCCCTGATACCCCGATGCTCCCTGTTCTCAGGCATCCCCACGATAGTGCCTCATCCCTTGCTATGAATGAATTAAGCCTGCATATGTATGCAAGATCCAGCCTCTCATCCAATGATGAGAACACATACTTCCATGCATCACGCATGTTTCTTATTGCGATTATGTCGTCAAGTGTCACTCCTGGGACATTGATGCCATCAAGAATTGTCCTGGTTTCAGGGAATGTGACATTCCTGTTCTCCATTCTCATCCCTGAATAGACATTATCATCCCAGAATCTCTTCGCCAGGAAAATACTCTCCTCATTGCTAAGCGAATACTTATCAGGGAAGGAATACGACCTCTCTGCTGCAAGCATATTCTCTACAGTTGTATTGAGAGCTGATGCAATCCTGTAGACTGTTTCGGCACTGCATCGTCCGATGCTTTTCCTTCCATTGACAGCCTCACTCACAGTTGAATAAGGCAATCCTGAGCATCTTGCCAGTTCAGCTATCGTCATATCGCATTCCTTAAGTAAATCTGCAAGATCCATATTTAAGAAATATTAACTGAATTCAGTTATTAATTCAATTGATTAAACTATATCAAGTCATAACTCGGTTCAGTAAAAAACGGTAATAAGAGCGGCGCATGGACTCTCTCCGTGATTCTCTAGCCATAACCATACTGAGCCATTTATGAACTGCTGCTAAGGCATTCTGGGGCTTCATTATTTCAAGACTGTGGAAAGGAATCAATCAGCAGAAACTGTGATTATTCTGCAGTTTCATGCACTAAAAGCACTCAGAGCTAAAATTGGAAAATCATCAGCCTTCGCTCAGTATACCGTCAAACACCGTTCCGATATCGCAATCCATGCAGATTGATCTCTTCCTTATTCCATCCGGGCATACTGCCTGCCCCTTATTGATGCATACGATGCATACATATGTGTATCCGGGGTTCTCCAGCGCCATATTCCAGAATGGATACTTGATTATGACCGAGGTGTTTTGTTCATTGCGCACCTTTTTTTAGAGGTCGCCTGCCGTTACTGAACTGGCAGAACTCCAGCCTCCATAAGCAATTTCGTGTTTCTGCGAATGTTGGGAGCCTGTAAGGCTTCACCGTCTTTGTCGCCTACTTTACCGATAAAGCGGTAGTAAATATCCACCCGCATAATGATTTTTCCATCGACGACTTCCTTCTCGTGGACAACGATTTTATCAACCAGTGTGTGAAGCAGTTCCTCGGCTACTTCCGTAATGTCCGTGTATACCTCCAATATCCTGGAAGAACTTGGCGAAGTCCTCCTTTGTCCTTCCTCTGCCTGCCCATATCACATCACCCCTGTCGAGGTC
>CAKQTF010000260.1 GCA_934276695.1 uncultured Spirochaetales bacterium | reverse complement strand
AGGCTTGACTGCCTTTGCAATATCCTGGATCTCCTTCATCAGCGCCTCATCGAGGTGCATTCTTCCAGAAGTATCGATTATAACTGTATTAATCAGGTCGTGCCTTGCTTTGCTTACGGCTGCCTCTGCGACTTTAACTGGATTCGTTTCTCCTGGGATAGTGAATACTGGGACGCCAGCCTTCTCTCCGAGAACCTGCAACTGGGTTATTGCTGCCGGACGCACAAGGTCTGCTGCCACAAGCATCACGGATCTGCCTTCTTTCTTCAGCTTATAAGCAAGCTTATGAGAGGCAGTTGTCTTTCCTGATCCCTGAAGTCCCATCATGAGAATTACAGAAGTTGTATCTGTTCCCTTCAGATGCAGCCGGTTGTCTTCTTCATTGCCACCAAGGAGCGCAACCATCTTGTCATAGACGATTTTTGTGAACTGCTGGCTCGGATTAACAGAAGAAAGGACCTTTTCACCGAGGGCCTCTTCCATTGTTGAATTGACGAATCTGCGGACTACTCTTAGGTTTACGTCAGCATCAAGAAGCGCTTCTTTGATTTCCTCAACAGCATCTCTTATGTTCTTCTCGCTGATCTTCCCCTTACCGGATAGACTCCGCATAATCCCGGTAAACTTATTGCTTATACTATCAAACATCTATAATTACCAAATATCAAAAAGACAACATTATATCTTATACAAGAAACACGGCAGGCTCGTCAATAATATCTTATTCCCGCACTCTTCCTTCTTCATCAAAATCAACCTCTTTCTCCTCATCATTCATTATCACAGGTTTTCCTTTCACATTTCCTATTCTGTATGCAACAGCAGTTGAGACTCCGGCCTCCTGCTGCGATACACCTAGCATCGCATTCCCGCCTGTGACTGTGTGCTTGTTGTGGGTGATTATTATGAACTGACTGCTCTCTCCGAATTCCTGAAGGACATCAAGGAAGAATCCTAAGTTCCTGTCATCAAGTGCTGCATCAATCTCATCAAGGATGCAGAATGGCGATGGCTTAACCTGGTATGTTGCAAACAGGAGTGCGACTGCTGTCATACTGCGCTCTCCTCCGGATAGCAGTGACAGTGTTGCCATTGATTTTCCTGGGGGCTGTGCCAGGATCTCTATTCCGGTATTCAGCACATCATCTGGATCCACAAGCCGCAGCTCTGCCCTTCCGCCTCCGAAAAGCCTCTTGAACATCGCCTGGAAATTATCGCTTATCTCTTTGTAGCTCTTGAGGAAAAGCTCAGAAGACTTGTCCTGGATTTCATTCAGTACATTCTCCATATCGCTCTTTGCCTTATTATAATCATCAAGCTGCCTGGAGTAGAATCTGTACTGCTCCTCTGCCTGCTCGAATTCATCGCTTGCAAGATGGTTGATGCTGCCAAGCTTCTGTATCTGCTTGTTGACTTCATCAAGCTCATTCTTCAGCAGTATCTCATCAGGCAGTCCACTGCCGATCCTGTCCTGGAATTCTGATAGATTCCTGGCATACTGGTCGAAGAATGATGTAAGCAGGTCCTTTATGAGGTTTTCTGTATTCTCAAGATACATGCCCTCGCTTTCGAATGCAGACTGCGCCTGCCTCATTTCATTCTGCATTCTTTCCTTTTCCTGTCTTTTTGTGGATAGTGCTTCATTCTTTGAAAGCATTTCCTCATTCAGGCTCTTATGCTGCATATTAAGATCATCAAGAGCTGCCTTCAGCTCGCTCTTCTCTCTGTCTTTCTGCCTGATCCTGTCGTTTATCTCGCTGATCTTGTTTCTTGCGACCTCTGCCTTCATCTGCTCATCATCAAGATCCGTCTCCCTCTGGGAGATTGTCTTCTCTGATTTCGCAAGATTGTCCTTTATCCCGTCTATGCTGACTTTCAGTGCGCTTATCTGTTCCTTCAGGCTTGTTATTGCTGTCTGCAGGGACTGGATATCTTCTTCTTTTTTCTGTATATCATCCCGATCCTGCCTGATCTTATTCTTGTTTTCATCGTTTTCAGCTCTGACTGTCTTTTCCCTGGCCTCTATCTCACGCTTCCGGCTCATCATTCCTTCTGGTGACAGGAGCATTCCTACAAGCGGCGGTATCGTGGCCTTGTAATCATCAAATAGCTTATTGAGATTGTGGATGCCTGCAGAGATCTCAGTGCATGCAGACTCTGCATCAGTTATTCTATTGGCCTTCTCCTCAATTCTCATAAGTTCATCACGAAGCTTTTTCTCTGCCTGCTGCATCTTTTCGTCTGAATAGTCAGATGAGAGACTGCTGTCAATCTCTGCTATCAGCTTCTCAATTGCATCCTTGAGCTCATCAGATAAGCTAAGAAGCTCCGAATCCAGCTGGCTATTCCTGCTCTCAAGAATGATTATCTCTTTATTCAGCTCACCTATCTCATCCCTTGTCTGAAGAAGGATTTCCCCGGCATTCCTCTCCTGCCTCTCATTCTCTTCAAGAATATCCTTCTTTATGCTGAGAGAATCTTCAAGTTCTTCTTTCTCATTTCTGTATCTCTCTATCTCTGCAATGATTGATCTGCATTTATCCTCAGTCCCTTTCAGCGTTTCAAGGTATGTTCTGTAGTTATCCTCATAGATTGATATCGCATCATTTATGC
>CAKQTF010000259.1 GCA_934276695.1 uncultured Spirochaetales bacterium | reverse complement strand
TTCTTAAGCTCCCTGACATTGCCTGGCCAGCTATAGCTCAATAGCGCCTTCTCTACCTCTTCTGAAATCTCAGGCAGATCCTGCAGTCCAAGCTCCATCGCCATTCTGGATGCAAAATAATCAGCAAGCAGCATTATATCCTCGCCCCTTGCCCTCAGAGGAGGAAGGAACAGCACTTCGAATGAGAGCCTGTCAAGCAGGTCCTCCTTGAATCTTCCTTCCCTGCATAGAGCCACAAGATCTGCATTCGTGGCTCCGATTATCCTCACATCCGCCTCATGCGTCTCTGATGACCCTACTCTCTCATATGTGCCATATTCCACAACACGGAGGATCTTCTCCTGGACTTCCAGCGGGATAAGACCGATCTCATCAAGGAACAGGGTTCCGCCTTCCGCTTCCTCGAATCTGCCCTTACGCATTGATGTGGCTCCTGTGAAGGCACCTTTCTCATATCCGAACAGCTCTGATTCGATGAGAGTCGAAGGAAGGGCCGCACAGTTCACAGTCACAAGCGGGTGCTCCCATCTTCCTGACATGAAGTGAAGCCTCCTTGCTGCAAGCTCCTTTCCTGTGCCGCGCTCTCCGATCAGGAGAACAGGCCTGTCAATGGCTGCTACTTTGCTCACTTCCTCCTGAAAACTCAGGTATGCCTCGCTCTCTCCGATCCCGGAATCAATCCTATCTGCTGAAATACCCATATGGTGAATAATACCACCAATAGGCGCCTTTTACCAACTATGAATATGCAACGTAGCACGCGATAATATGTTATTTCATTGTTAAACAAGCAGTTATCTACTGTGATAAAAATTGGCACGATACTTGCGAGAATATCTATTGAGGAGATTTGCAAATGGGAATTTTCACAAGATTCAAGGATATCGTCAATTCAAACATAAACTCACTTCTTGATAAGGCAGAAGACCCGGAGAAGATGCTCAGGCTCATGATACAGGAGATGGAAGACACAATCATAGACATGAAGTCATCATGCGCAAGGGACATGGCTGAAGAGATCAGGATAGGCAAGAAGATCAAGGAAGCTGATGAGGCTGCGGAGCGCTGGCAGCAGAGAGCAGAGATGGCTCTCGACAGAGGCAGAGAGGACATGGCAAGAGAGGCCCTTATTGAGAAAAGAAGCGCAAAGGAGGCCTCAGAAAGGCTTAAGAGCAGCTTTGCTTCGATCAGCGAATCCGTAAGCAGGGGGAAAGAGGAGATCAAGACGCTTGAGGAGAAGCTCTCTCAGGCCAAGGAAAAGCTCAAGGCCCTTCAGGAGAAAGAGGCAAAGATCAGAATGGAAAGAGAGAAGAACGAAGCCTCAATGCAGAGCAGATTCGACGAGATGGAAGACAGGATAAACAGGATGGCCGCATGGAATGACCTCAGCAGGAAAGAGGATGGCCCGGAAAGCAGATTCCAGAAGATGGAAAGGGATGAGGCAATTGAGGAAGAGCTCAGCAGGATGAAGAGGGAGAAGGACAGATGACAGAGATCCTCGGAATGCTCATAGTATTCGGATCCATATTCCTGACAATAACAGCAGTCGCATCCATCTCTGCCGATACCAAGAAGACAAAGATGAGGATTGAGGCAGCTCTTAGATCAGAGGAGATGGCACGTGGCTATGCGCCAGGGACATACTCAAGGGCTTTTGCATCAAAGAAGGCCTACAAAGAGATGGTCAGGGAAGCAAAGCGGATGAAGAGAAAAGGATATGATCCGGTCTTTGCAGAGGGCAATGCTGATGAAAGCAGCAGGGAGATCCTTGAGAAGGGAATCCATGACCTAGAGGAAAGAATAGACAATCTTGATACGATAATGAAGGAAAGGATGGGGAGGAAATAAACAGATGAGGACGAAGAGATGGACAAGATCTCCAAGAGGACAGCTTCTTGGGGTTGTGACAGGGCTGGCAGAATGGAAGGGATTCCCAGTGCAGACAACAAGGCTTCTGTGCACGCTGCTTGTGATATTCACATCAGTGTTCCCGGGAGTGCTGATCTACCTTGTGCTTGCAATGGTGCTTCCGATGCAGAAAGCCAGCGACTGGATATCAGACGACGAGGAAGGAGAGAGAAGATGCTTCAGGAGAAGAAGGACAGACTATGAGGATGCGGAATTCCATGAGGAGAAGTCCACAGAGGACCTTAAGAAGGAATATGAGAACCTGAAGAAGAAAGTCGAGACAATGGAGAATGACATATTCGACAGGGAAAAGGACTGGGACAGCAGATTCAATGGAGATAAGAACTGATGCTTGAATACTCAAAAAGCAGGATAATGGCACTCATAGTCGCAGTCCTTATCATATGGATTGTATTCCTATGCTTCAGATGGAATTACAGGCATTCAGAGTCAGACCTATCATTCGATGCAGGAGAGAATACAGAGCTGAGCATAAGCACTGCAGGCAGCTCTGTGATAATCGAGAGCGGAAAAAGCGGGAAGATCGAGATACACGCAGAGAGGATAAGAGGCTTCAGGGACATGAGCTCTGGCAGCGTGATCAGCCTGAATGCGGAAGAAAGCAGGATGGGAAAGGGAATCATACGCATAACGCTTCCGGAAAGCAGTCTGAAGTCAGTCTCCGTATCATCAGCATCCGGGGAT
>CAKQTF010000258.1 GCA_934276695.1 uncultured Spirochaetales bacterium | reverse complement strand
ATCTTACTATCCACCGTGTGTTCTCCGAACTCTGCTCGACAAGAACGACATCCTTAACTGTCATCACTGTGCCCTTCCTGCATATTGTCACATCGACCTTGTCGCCTGCCTTAGTATCGAAAAGAGCTGCAAAATAATCTGTATAGCTCTTTATCTCCTTCCCATTTATCGCTGTTATTATATCGCCGCCAAGATATATGACAGAAGAGCCGTACTGGGCTCTCTCTGAACCGCCTCTGAGGCCTGCCTTATCTGCCGGGCCTGCAGGCACGACCTGGCTGATCAGTATGCCTTCGCTTACAGGAAGCTTCGAATAGGCGACAATCTGAGGATTGAGCTCCACTGACACTATGTCAATCCAGCCCCTTGTCACCCTGCCACCCTCTATGATCTGCCTTGCCACATCACGCACAGTCGAAGCAGGAAGCGCGAATGAGATTCCCTGCGCTGTCCCTATCGTGGAATAAATCGAGCTGATCAGTCCTACCATCTCCCCTCTTCCATTGAGAAGAGGACCTCCTGAGTTGCCTGGATTGATCATAGCATCCGTCTGTATCATATTCGGGATCACATTCCCATCGCTAGCTGAGACTAGTCTGTCGACTCCAGACACGCTGCCGCTTGTGAGGGACCATGTGTATCCGAAAGGATTGCCTATCGCATAGAGCGTGGCGCCGATGGTCAGACGGTCAGAATCTGCCAGCCTGATCGGACTCAGAAGGCTATCAGTCCTGACCTTTATAACAGCTATATCAGAGAGAGTATCATATCCGACAAGAGCTGCTGTTGCTGTCGAGCCATCCGAGAAGTTGACGCTGAACTCAGATCCGGAGCCTATCACATGCTTATTCGTAACGATATAACCATCTTCTGAGAGAATGACGCCGGAGCCCTGCCCTGAATCCGAGAGCTCTGCAGAGAGCTGTATCTGCACGACGCTGTCACGGCACTTCCTGTACACAGCAATCCTTCTCGCTTCTTCAGGCGTATATGTCCATGATGTGTCATCGCCCTCGAACAGGCTCAGGCCTTCGCCATAATATATCTGGTCCGTCGGAATGCCTGCAAGCTGCAGAAGCGCCTCCTCTCCCCTCTCGTCGATGACCTTCTGCATCGCCCTTCTGAGAGTCTCCTCATCCTTCCCTTCCGAAAGGTGCCTGGACCAGATGCCAAGCAGGATGAGGATTGAGACAGAGATGAGGCACACAAGGATCAGAGTGATAATCTCAGAAAATGAGAACCGTCTTTTCATATATGAGAATATACCATCAGGAGGGGGTCAAAAAAAAGACCGTCTGGCACTGAACCAGACGGCAATTGAGCCAAAGCCGCATCAGATCACATTATACTCTTTGAGTATCTTCTCTATATCAGTTCCATGGATCTTCTCCATGACCTTCTTAAGAGCGAATTTCTCAATGATATTGAACTGCATATCAGTGATCTTCTTGCCATCCCTGAGCTTCACAGTGGCATCTAGGAGATTCCTCACGTCATAGACGCTTCCCCATACCTCAGGTACACCCCTGTCGATATTAAGCAGCGTATACACAGCTTCCATGCCTGTCCTCATCGAATACTCTGTAGTGAAGATCGTATCTCTCCTAGTCTCAGCGAACTGGCCAAGGAATGCGAAGTTCTTTGCACCTGCAGGAACGACATCAGGCCTGTCGCCATATGCACGAGGCATGAAGAATGCATCAATGTAAGGCATCATCACAGGGACTGTATTTGCGCTATTGGTTGCCAGATCCTCTATCTGATCCACAGGAACACCGATATGATACAGCCATTCCTCGCAGATCTCCTTTCCTGTGCATTCCCTCATAGGCTTCTTTATATAGTCGCCTTCCTTATCAGAGAAGAGGGCATATACCCAGACAAGGCAGTGATCCTTAGGCTGCTCCCTGAACTGAGGCTGTCTGTTGATTGTCCAGCTCATCAGCCATGAGGAATCCTTCACTGTCACTATTCCGCCCGTGACAACCCTGCCAGAGAACGGATCCCTCTTGCATATGTTCTTTATGTAAGGAATGATCCTCTGATCAAGTGTCTCGACAGTGGCGCTCATCCAGTTTGTCTTCTCAGGATCTGAGCAGAACTTATCAGGATGCCCGAATGACGGATCCTGCTTAGCGATTCTTCTCCACATATCCCAGCCGCCGCCTTCTCTGATCTCAGTATCAAATGAGGCCTTCTTATCCTGGCTTCCCATCGAGGAGTTCTCAACGCATCCCCCGTTTGTGATGAATACGAGGTCATTCTCTGTCAGATCGATCTTATCCTTCCTGCCATCACGCTCGATATCGATGCGCTTTGCAGTCTTGCTGTCCTTCTTTATATCGAACTCAACATTCACGACCTTCACTCCGAAGTGGAACTGCACACCATGGGACTCAAGATACCTTACCATCGGAAGGATCATCGACTCATACTGATTGTACTTCGTGAATCTGAGTGCTGTGAAATCCGGCAGTCCTCCGATATGGTGGATATAGCGCTGGATGTACAGCTTCATCTCAAGTGCGCTGTGCCAGTTCTCGAATGCGAACATAGTGCGCCAGTACATCCAGAAATTGGTGTTCAGCACCTCATCATCAAAGTAGTCTGTGATCTTCTTGTCCTGCAGCTC
>CAKQTF010000257.1 GCA_934276695.1 uncultured Spirochaetales bacterium | reverse complement strand
AATTCCTGTATGAGACAACAGTAGGAGCGGGGCTGCCGATTATAACGACTCTCAAGGACCTCAGGGAAACGGGAGATGATGTTGAGAAGGTTGAGGGAATGGTATCTGGCACTTTGGCATGGCTTTTCTCTGAGTATAATGCAGAAGTCCCTTTCTCTCAGCTTGTCCTTGAAGCAAAGAGGCTTGGATATACAGAGCCTGATCCTCGTGATGACCTCTCTGGAATGGATGTTGCAAGAAAGACTGTCATACTGGCCAGGGAGCTTGGCTACAAGGTTGAGGTCTCAGATATAGAGATACAGTCTCTTGTTCCTGCCCGCTTCGCAGCACTGTCAAAGGAGGAGTTCCTTGGGCGCATAGGAGAAATGGATGCAGAGATTGAGGAGATGTATAAGAAAGCCAGAAGCCATAATATGTGCCTCAGATATGTCGGGAAAGTAGATCATGGCATATGCTCTGTATCTCTTTCTGAGTATCCTATGGACCATAGCTTTGCTCAGGCAAATGGAACTGATAATGTTATTGCCTTCACTACCAAGCGCTATCATAATCAGCCGCTTGTAGTAAAAGGCCCTGGAGCTGGCCCTGAGGTCACAGCTGCCGGTGTATTCTCTGATATTCTCCGCCTGAGTGCTTACTTGGGTTCTAAGATCTGATGGAGGTTTTATGATGGAATTCGTATCTACAAGAAGCAAGGATGGCGCTTCATATACAGCTTCTGATGCCATTCTGAAGGGACTCGCTCCAGATGGCGGTCTGTTCATTCCTAAGACAATGCCTGTGATAGGGGATGATTTCACTCTGTCAAAAGGGCTTTCATATGCGATGTATCAGGCAATCAGGCCATTCTTCGAAGGAGATGAGCTTGAGTCTGAACTGCAGGGAATATGCGATAGTGCATTTGATTTCCCGCTGCCATTCGAGCATCTGGATTCTGATGCGGATCTGATGGAGCTCATATATGGCCCGACTTCCGCATTCAAGGACTTCGGTGCCAGGTTCCTTGCTTTCACTATGGAAAAGCTGCTTGAGAAAAGGGGAGAGGAGCTTACAATCCTCGTTGCCACATCCGGCGATACCGGCGGAGCTGTTGCATCGGCTTTCCACTGCAGGCAGAATCTCAAGGTGAAGGTTCTTTTCCCGAAAGGCCGTGTTGCTGACAGACAGCGTGCGCAGCTGACAACATGGGGTGATAATATTGAGAGCTATGAGATTGATGGAAGCTTTGATGATTGCCAGAAGATGGTCAAGGAAGCTTTCATGGATGATTCGATCCATGGTCTTTCAAGTGCTAATTCAATAAATCTCGGAAGGCTGCTTCCACAGTGTGCTTATTATGTTTATGCATCGTTCCTTTATGAGGCTAAATACGGGAAGAAGCCTGTGATAATAATACCTTCAGGCAATGTCGGCAATTCCACAGGTGCTTTCTGGGCAAAGCTGATGGGCGCACCGATTGATAGGATAGTGCTTGCTGTGAATGCCAACAGGACAATACCGGATTACATTGATAGCGGTGAGTATAAGCCAAGAGCAAGCATAAAGACACTTGCCAATGCAATGGATGTCGGAGCTCCATCCAATATGGAGAGGCTCTTTGATATCTATCCTGAATACGAGGATTTCAAGGCGAATGTCCAGTCCTGGCGTGTAAGCGATGAGGAGATCAAGCATACAATCAAGGAGGTATATGAGGATACAGGACTTATTATATGCCCTCATACAGCCTGCGGTGAGAGAGTCCGCCGTGATCACTTCCTCGGAGTCCCAGCGATTGTTGTTGCGACGGCGCATCCTGCAAAGTTCGATACAATAGTGGAGCCTCTGATAGGCAGGACTGTCCCTATCCCGAAGTCTCTCTATGAGATCATCTCAAAGCCAGGCAATGCAAAGGAGATTGGCACTGATTATAAGAGCCTCTTCTGAGAATTCCTTTAAGAGAGATGTGTGGCCCTGCGCTCTAGTTGATCTGGTGCGGGGCTGTTCTTCTCTCTCCGTAAATATCACCGGTCTTATAGTATATTATGAAGAGGATGCTGACGACGATCCATGAGACCGGGTAGCATATCATCACTCTCTCAATTGTCTCCATAAGGTATGGCACATTCAGCCAGATCACCCTCAGACCGCATATTCCTACTACAGTGAAAAGCGTCGGGATAATGGCCTTGCCTGTGCCTCTTGATGCACCGGAGAGTATTTCGATTGCAATATATGTTATGAATGTAGGAGCAATTGTTCTCAGTATCCTGAGACCGATATCAATAACATTGCCATCTGATACGAAAAGCATGAATCCATATCTGCCGAGGCTCAGGTAAAGCACCGACATCAGCACTGTCGAGAATGCTGTCATGAGAAGGCATGTCCTTACTCCCTTCTTAGCCCTGTCAATCTTTCCAGCTCCATAGTTCTGGCCAACGAAGGTCATAGCGGATATTCCGAATGAATTGACCATCATCCAGAATATGAAATCAAGCTTACCGTATGCGGCCCATGCTGCTGCGGTATCTGTGCCAAAGCCGTTCACACGCGTCTGGATAAGCATATTCGAGATGTTGTACATTATCGACTGTATCCCAGCAGGGATTCCTATCCTGAGCATATTGGATAGAATGCTGCGGTCAATGCATAGGC
>CAKQTF010000256.1 GCA_934276695.1 uncultured Spirochaetales bacterium | reverse complement strand
GAGCTTATCCCTGTCGCCTCTGCCCGCATACTGGGCTCCAAGCACCTGAAAGGCAGCAATAATCCCCATAAGAGTGAGGTTCTGCACAAACTGCACCTGGGATGCAAGTGAGACTGCAGCCATTGAATCCTGTGCAAGAGTGCCCAGCATTATCGTGTCAGATGCAGCAACAGATGCAAGCATGAAGCTCTGGAATGCTATCGGGAGCGCAAGCCCTATAAGCTTTTTCATGAAATTCCTATCACTGACCAGATCCCTGAAGAATGCCATATAATAATGCCCTTTCCGTGCATTAAAGCTACAGGAAAAGAGAGTCTATGTAAAGCAAGATGGATCAGCTGACAATATAATGGTAGAGGCTCTGCGGCACAGGCCTATCCATATCGAACTCTATATTCACGACATTGACATCCGATCCGTTCACATCCATCTTTGTATCCCTGAAGCACGACTCTCTCATATTTCCAAGATAATAGAAATCCTTTCCCTCCCCATCGCTCTTCTTAACAAAAAGCGGTATCAGGATGCCGTTCTCCCTCTGGTTTATTATAGCTGATACATCAGGGGATGATGAGGTCCTTCTGTTCTTGCTCATCCAGTTAAGAGTCGAGTTGTCTATGAAATAGTCCTCATACTTTATTGAGTCCGAGATATCATCTGACTTCTCATATGTTATGAACACAGGGCATGTAAGCTCACTGCCTGCCTCCTGTACGATATAGCCTCCGATATTCTGTGCAGTTATATCACTCTTCCAGTTAAGGAGCTTGCATACATCCTTTCTGGAATATTTCCTGTAAAGAATCAGATTATGGTCTGAATATGTCTCATTATCCTTTATGGCTGCACGTCTGAGCCCGTATGATACAGTATCAAGCAGAATCTGCTTATAGACCGGATCACTGAGATATCCTTCAAAATCCGGCTGTCTTATGATCCTGTCCCCATCAAGCCTGACATACTCCGCCATTCCATACTTCCTCTGGTCGGGTGCAGTATAGAAAACAGGAGAAAGCGTATTGCACATCCCCTTTATATCCATCATGGATGCTGATGCACCAAGCTCCTCTATAAGGTCTGAGAATGATGATACTGGGATCTCTTCCTTATCAGAAAGCTCCCTGAGCACCAGAAGCTCATGCAGCCTCAGGCCATGCGCGAACTCCTGCGTGACAAACTGAAGAGACTTCCTCTCTTCTTCCGGAATAACAGGAAACCCCTTCTCTGCTCTGGTCAGGAATTCATAGTATGAGCCTGCATAATCTGCAAACAGCAGAGGATCGATGAATCCGTTATCAATGAAATCAATCATCGTCGGGATCTGTCCTAGCCTGAGCTTCAGCTTCTTATACTCGGATTCAAGGAACTTCCTCTGCCTGAAATTCGTATTGTTTATCGATTCATATATACGGCTTCTGGCTATCTCGCTGATCTGGACAGTCGAGGCTCCCGGGATTGCGGCAGAACCTATGCTCATTGCCTTCCTGAGACTGTCCTTATTATATGAATTCTCTCCGAACAGCGCGACTGGGATGAAGAAGTTCCTCTCATAGTTTCCTATGAAATCAATTACTGACACATAGCTCTTATCAGGATACTTCCTGAGGCCGCGTCCCAGCTGCTGCGTGAATACAATGGCAGACTCTGTCGGGCGCAGCATGACAATCTGATTCACTGCCGGTATATCAACGCCTTCATTGAATATATCAACGCTTATTATGTACTGGAGAGGATCATCATCGCTCTCGAGTGCCTCTATTGCATCCTCCCTCTCCATATCAGTATTCCGCCCTGATAGGAACAGCGAATCAAAACCGTCACGGCAAAGGATTGCTGCAAGCTCCTCGCCCTCTTCCACACGGCTGCAGAAGATAAGGCCTTTCACCGGATAAGCGAAGTTCCTGTACATCCTGAGAGCCTTCTCTATATGCCTTATCCGCTCACTGCTGATAAGAAGCGAGAAATCTGATCTGTCATCTATCGTGCAGCCATTCACTGAAAGATCGGATATCCCATAGTAATGGAACGGGCAGAGAAGGCCCTCCTCCATAGCCTTATTGAGCCTTATCTCATATGGCACATTATTATCAAACATCGAGAAGATATCGAATCCATCGCTTCGCTCAGGCGTAGCTGTGAGTCCTAGCATAAATGATGGCTGGAAGTAATCTATTACTGCCTTATAGCTCTTAGCACCTGAATGATGGACCTCATCAATCACGATATAATCAAACTCATCCCTTCTGAATGAGCAGAGGACATCATTCCTTGAAAGCGTGAAGACTGATGCAAACAGGTAATCAGCATCCGCATCATGCTGCCCAGCCCTGAGGAATCCTGTTTTTATATCTTCGCCGAGAATATGCTTAAAGCTCTTCTCAGCCTTTGAGAGAATCATATCGCGATGGGCGACATAAAGCACCTTCCCAGCATTCATCTGGGCTATATCGAATATTGAAAGATATGTCTTTCCTGTACCGGTTGCAGCAATCAGCAGGGCACGTTTCTCTCCCCTTCTCCTGAGACTGTCGATTGCTGTCATAGCCTCTTTCTGCATAGCATTCGGTATTATCTCAAATGCCTCTTCTTCATCAGCCTTGAATTCCGGAGAAGACACATCAAGCAGAGCTTCAGAACCATCCGTGCGC
>CAKQTF010000255.1 GCA_934276695.1 uncultured Spirochaetales bacterium | reverse complement strand
GAAAGAAGAGCCTCCCTCCATGGCACTCCATCGACAGTGCTCCGGCTTGTCCTCACAGCTCTTGGATGAAGAGGGCTTGCTGTCCCCGGGGAGATCAGGATCTCCTTTACGCAGAAGCTCTCTGCGCTCCTGAACACTGATCCGACATTGTACGGGCTTCTCAGATGATCAAGATACAGATAGTGCTCCATAGTGCTGCGCCTGCTCCAGTCAATGCTTCCATCCTCATCCTTCACGTCCCAGTCTGCAGGGCTCTCTCCTAGCTTTGCGAGCAGATAATAGTAGATATCATCACCGGACTCAGTGCTTCCTGAATGGTAGAATGACACCAGCTTCTCTCTATCTGCATCATCAATTGACGGCAGGGAGATGAGATAAGAGAAGATATCATCAAGATATCCTTCATCATACTGATCCTTCTCATGGAAGAGAGCGCCTATCTTCCTGAGCTGGACTCTAGGCTTCAGTGTCGCTATCTTCTTCTTTGTGATCATCTGCGCCTCCCGGGACAACAGCAATCGCGAACTCACCCTTAACTGAAGGGCGGCTCTTAAGCGACTTCACAGCCTCTTCTGCGCTTCCGGAGAAGATCTCCTCATATGCCTTTGTGAGCTCACGTCCGAATACGACCTTTGCACTGCTATCAAGCGCCGCGACTTCCTCAAGCGTCCTGATCACACGGAAAGGGGATTCATAGATGATGAAGCACTCTCCTCTCGCCATGAGCTCCGAGAGCCGCTTGCCCCGCCTTCCCTTCTTCGGGGATAGGAAGCCTTCAAAGAGGAATGACCTGCCGACATTGCCTGCGGCAGAGATCAGAGTGACAGATGCAGAAGCTCCAGGCACTGGGACAATGCTATGGCTGCTGCATGACCTGACCCTCTCAACAAGCCTTGCTCCGGGATCAGAGACACCAGGTGTCCCAGCATCAGAGCAGTATGCTATGTCATTCCCGCTGTCAAGCAGCTCGATAATGCCCTTTGCGCTCTCTTCCTCATTGTGCGCATGGCATGCAATCAGCCTCTTATGTATATCATAATGAGAGAGCAGCTGCTGAGTGTGCCGTGTATCCTCGCATGCGATTATGCTAACGCTGCTGAGGATCCTAACAGCCCTGTATGTAATATCCTCAAGATTCCCTATTGGCGTTGCGACTATATAAAGAGTACTCATACTGCATAAGGATAACCTAAAAAAGGCTTAACTTAAACACCGGATATCAATGGTCAATATCGCCAACAGACTGGTCAGAATCACCATAAGCCCATGTCGATATGGCATAATAGCCCCCGTTTATGGCACTTGGCACGCAATCTGCATACTGTTTTCTGAATATCAAATATCAAAAGAAACAGGAGAGCATAACAATGAATGCATTCAGAAGAATAAGAGACATCGTCTCATCAAACATCAACGCAGTTCTGGACAAGATGGAGAATCCAGAGAAGATGATCGACCTATCAGTTTCGGAGATGGAGGATACAATCCATGATATCAGGCTCACGATTGCAGAGAAGACCGGAGAGATGAATGCTCTTGAAGCTGCGATCAGGGATAAGAAGGATGCCGTATCAAGATGGGAAGAGAGAGCAAGGATTGCAGCATCAAAGGAAATGGATGACATGGCAAAGGAAGCAATCAGCGAAAAGATAAGGATCTCTGAGGAGATCAGGAAAAACGAAGAAAGCCTCTCTTCAATGAAGAACCTGATCTCAGCACTTGAGGCCAGCAGGGATGAAGGGATAGAGAAGCTCAATGAGATGCGGAGCCAGGCTTCAGAGATCAAGATTAAGGCCAGAAGCTCAAAGGAAAGGAAGAAGGCTGCTGAAGCAATCGAGAGAAGCAGGGGAACAGGCTATGAGAAGCGCATTGAGGAGATCAAGGCAAGAATCAGCAGATGGGAAGCAGAAGCAGATGCCTGCATCACAGCAAAGAATGAGGAGAGCAGCGGGAAGCTGACATTCGAAGAGCTTGAAAGACAGGAAGCGGCAGAGAAAGAGCTTGCTGAGCTGAAGAAATCAATGCAGAGCAGGTAACGTACAGAGGAGAGTAGCCGCTGCTCTCCTATTTTTATGATATTTGCCTGTATTACAGATAATTATTAAATTAATTACGAGGTACGTCCATATGAGCGGGAATAAACTCAGAGCAGCAGATGGCCAGATAAGCCTGACATATGAGAAGGCGTTCTGGCTCTTCATATGCGCAAGCATTGCAGGAGTCATCATAGAAGGCCTTTATTCGCTGATCCAGAGAGGAAGATGGGAAAGCCATGTGGTATCAGTATTCGGCGCATTCAACACACTCTATGGTACCGGGGCTGTCATCTTTTATATAGGCTCTGCGCTGATGCAGAGGCATCACGTGCTCATAAGGACAGCAGTGCTGACAGCAGCAGCCACGGTCCTTGAGCTCATAAGCGGGATCATCCTAAGGGACAGGCTCGGGATGGAGGCCTGGGATTACCACAGCAATTTCATGAATTACAGAGGCCTGATCTGCCTGAGCTTCACACTATCCTGGGGAGCTGCAGCATTCCTCTTCACTATCTTCAGCCACCGCATTGACATGCTGCTATGCAGGCTGAAAGGGCCGGCATGGAGAATATCATGCATTCTCATGAGCATCTTCATGGCTCTCAACATCCTGCTCACAA
>CAKQTF010000254.1 GCA_934276695.1 uncultured Spirochaetales bacterium | reverse complement strand
GCCATGCCCAGTATGAGATCAGGGCTTATGCGGAAGTGATGCTTGAGATTGTAAGGGCAGTATGCCCGATTGCGACTGAGGCCTTTGAGAACCATAAGCTCAGAGGCAGAAGCTTCTCAGGAAAAGAGGTTGAGGCAATAAAGGCTATAATGAAGGGCGAGGAGATCAGCCTGAAAGGCCGTGAGCTTGAGATCTTCGAAGCAAAGCTTAAATGACATGGATGCCTCGTTCTGAGGCATTTTTTATTTCAGGCGTGCTTTTTCAAAGTAATGCCTCTTCATATCCTCTTCGAATTCCCTGTCGCATGGGTATTCCCTTCCGAGTACAGGCTGCCACAGGGAAGGATCTTCCATGCATAGATAGAAGAAGACATTTCTCTGCCATTCATCAGAGAATGAGCTATAGACATGGGAGAACATCTCCTTTTTCTTCTCAAGAGGGTATGAGTATTTTCCTGCAGTCTTAACAAGCTCCATTTCCAGTACTCTGGACTCTTCTCCCATTTCCCTCAGCCTCTTCAGGACTGCCTTTGTGAATGTCAGTGTGCCGATGCTTATCATAGCAACCTCATCTGGAGAGAAAAGATCCTCTATCTGATTCACGACTTCTCTGTATTCATCCTGCCATCCTCTGAAATATACCATTGGGTGTATATGGAATCCTACAAGATTATTGTTATCTGCAGCTTTCCTGGCTGTTCTGAGCCTCTCTTCCAGCGCTGCTGTGAAATGCTCTTCCCTATCTATTATGGTCGGTGCATTCAGTGACCATGTGAAGATCATGTTCCTTGGATACTGATGGTCAAATACATCCCTTTTCGATTTGCTCTTAAGCTCTATGATTATGTCATCGTGCTTTTCTGCAAATGCTGATAGCCCTGATAGCGTTCCGTAGTCATCTCCAAGCAGCAGTGAATCCGAGGCCTGCCCAGTGCCTATGTGCCATACGCCTTCAGGGATCTCCAGCTCATCAAGCCTCTTTCCGATATTGCCTGCGATCATTATCTGGTTCTCATTGTAGAATGCCTGCACAGAGCAGTATGCGCATCCGAAGGCGCATTGCATTGCAGCATCAAGTGTCGTCAGCTTGCAGCAGCGTGTCTTCTCGCCATCAACAGGGCATGGGCATCTGCCAAGCACAAGAGGCTTATCCTCAACAACTGTCTTTGCCTTCGCTTTTGTCTTCCTTTCCGGGAAGAATCCTGAGTAGTCTGTCTCTTCTGATCTGAGTTTTCCCATATGGGCTCTCAGGCCATTCATATACTCATCTCTGCCTCTTCCATCCTTTCTGCGGAGGAGCTTTCCTATGTCTGCGGATTCTGCATATGATCTTTCCATCCACTGGACAAGATCCGCTTCCTCCTTTGCCGCTTCGAGCTTCTGGCTCTCAGTCAGATTCAGCTCTGTGATTGCTGTGCCTAGGCTCTTCTGCACACTTTCAGGAAGCCTGTTGAAGATATCAGAGAATGCTTTCATGGCTAGAGTTTAACTGTTATGCCTTCTTTTGTCTTTCCTTTTGTTGTATTCTCTTTGTATGGCAGAGAGCGCAAGAGAGCAGGCCAGGTCGCTTCCTGAGAACCCTGGATGCTATTTGATGAAGAACAGGGAAGGCACTGTGATTTATGTCGGTAAGGCAAAGAATCTGAAGCGCCGAGTCTCTTCGTACTTCCTTCCGAACCGCAATGCCAAGACCGCTGCTCTTGTGGAGAAGATTGTCCAGATTGACTACGTGATCACCGGAAACGAGTATGAGGCACTTGTCCTGGAGAATAATCTGATCAAGAAGTACAATCCACATTACAATATACTGCTGAAGGATGGAAAATCGTACCCTGTGATAAGAATCACAAAGGAAGCATATCCCAGGATATTCAAGACCAGGAGGGTCATTAGGGATGGATCTAAATACTATGGTCCGTATCCTGATGTCCATAGGCTTGATATGTATCTTGATATGGTCAAGGAGTCATTTCCACTGAGACTGTGCAGCGGCCCGCTGAAGATGAGGGATACGCCATGCCTTTATTATCATCTCCATAAGTGCTCAGGCCCATGCATCGGAGCGATAAGCCCTGAGGCATACAATGTGTATGTCAGGCAGGT
Source organism: uncultured Spirochaetales bacterium (assembly GCA_934276695.1). Classification (GTDB taxonomy): domain Bacteria; phylum Spirochaetota; class Spirochaetia; order Sphaerochaetales; family Sphaerochaetaceae; genus Ornithospirochaeta. The sequence continues at coordinate 596 of CAKQTF010000254.1, read as the reverse complement.
CGAGGGCTTTCTTGATGGGGATGACAGCTCTGTCATAAAAAGCGTGGAGCACTCGATGAAGGAAGCTGCTAAGGCACTTGATTTTGAGACGGCAGCCAGAAAGAGGGATCTTCTGAAGGCTCTTGAGGTGATGCAGGAGAACCAGCTGGTAGAGGATTACTCTGAGATGGATAACCGTGATTACGCAGCAATTGAGATGAGAGCATACCTATGCACCATATCGCTGATGCAGTTCCGTGGTGGAAGGCTTATAGGAAAGGCTCTGTACAGGGCCGAATGCCTAGGTGATGAGACAGAGACACTGCTCTCTTTCCTGATCCAGTACTATTCTGATGAGGATGTGCTTCCTGGAGAGCTGTTCGTATCGCATGAGATAGATGCAGAGCTTCTTTCCCGCTATTTCAGCGAGACGCTCGGATCTTCTCTATTTATCACAGTTCCAAGGGAGGGCAAGCACTACAGGATACTGAGACTGGCTGATGAGAATGCCACAAGGGACATAGAGAAGAGACTGAAGGAGATAGACAACACGCCGGCGCTTGAATCCCTTAAGCAGTCTCTGGGGCTTGATGTGCTCCCACGCCATATAGAAGGCT
>CAKQTF010000253.1 GCA_934276695.1 uncultured Spirochaetales bacterium | reverse complement strand
AGGGCATCTGATCACCGATGAGAGCGCTATCTCTGCAGGTTCCAGGTGCAGTGCTTTCTGCCATTTGAAGAAATAGTCCTGGCTTGCTGGAGAGAATATCCTATCACATTCCGGATATGGTGCAATGAATAGTATAAGAGGCCTCTTATGCAGCGTCGGAGCAGCATAGAGCCGCCTGTTCTGCCAGAGGCTGCATTTATGGCAGTCCTCTGCCGTATCTGGAATACAAGTATCAGCAGATGGCTGTGCCTTAGATGCTGAAGCCTCTATCGAATAATCATATATATCATGCTCCTCAGCAAGAGGATCACCTGCCACAGCACAGGATGCCTGATCCAGAATGCCCAGAAAAAACTCTCTTGCTGTATTATCCATTACCGCACCTCTCCTCAAACCATCCGTATTCATCTGGATCATATGTGATCCTGGCAAGATAAAGGCCCGATGATGACGCTGTCCTCAGCGCCTCTGACCTGTCCTTTGAATCCAGCCTTACCTGAAATCTGCCGATGCTTTCCCCCTTCATCGCAGCTTCAAGCATCGTTCCAGCCATGCTCCTTACCTGGTGATAAAGGAATGCATTGCCTGCAACCCGGTAACGGAGCACCTCATGCCCATACATATCGCGTATGATATCCCACTCTGATATATAGATATCACGGCACTTCGATTCAGAAGGATCCCTTGCAGAGGCAAACGATGTGAAATCATGAGTACCGGAAAGAAGCGATGCATAGCCATCCAGAAGAGAGAGATCAGGGAAACCCCTCATGAAAAGATACCTGCCATCATCAAACGGGAGCATATCGGAAAAGCGCTTTACCAGATACCAGTACTCTCTTCCCATTGTCGAGAATCGTGCATGGAAATAAGGATCTGCATCAGAAGAAGACATGATCCTTATTGTCTTATCCAGCTTAGTATTCAGGATCAGCATGAACCTATCTGCAGGAATCTCTGAATCAGTATCAAAATGGCATACCTGACCTAGCGCATGCACGCCGGCATCAGTGCGGCCAGACCCGAATACAGCAACAGCACTGCCTGTCACATCACTTAGAACCCTCTCCAGCTCTGACTGGACAGAGGCTGCATTATCCTGTGCCTGCCAGCCATGATAGGCCCTTCCATCATAGCTCACAGTCAGCTTTATACGCCTTAGCCCCTCTGGGACTCTTTCTATTGCCGGCCTTTTCCAGTCTTTCCTAGGCATTCTCTACCACCACCATTGCCACAGAATATGATTCCTCATGTGAGATTGACAGATGGAACACCAGGTCTTCATGCCCCTTCACGTGAGGATATGGTCTGCCGCTCTTATCCTCATGTATCTCAATATCACGTATCGGCAGATTCCTGAAGCCTGTTCCAAGTGCCTTCGCAACAGCTTCCTTAGCAGCGAATCTGGATGCAAAGTACTCTGTCCTTGATGCTTTTTCAGAGGCTAATGCAATCTCGTACTCTGTGAAGATCCTTTGCAGGAAGCCATCTGAAAGCGATCCGAATCTCGAATTCTCTACAATATCCGTGCCTATGCCTACAATCATCACTCAACAGCTTTCTCAAACAGTATGCGCACGACTTCAGGCTTGACGCTTATTGTCAGACCGTTTGTCCTATAGATATCATCATTATACTCAACAGCTACCCTGACCCTTGCAATCCCATCATCATCGACTCCCGAGAAATCAGCCTTAGCCTTTATCTGAGATGGCTCAACAAGGTATATTATCTTGTCTGAGCCTGATATCACGACATCAACAGTCTCAGGAACAAGAGAAACAGCAATGAAGTCCTCTGGGAGCCTTACCTCCAGAGGTATTGTCACAGTCCTGTCATTCACGTTCCAGAACCTCACAGCAAGCACAATGATGACAGCTGTCATGAATGATAGGACCTTGATGATCCAGTTACCAAGGAAAGATGCAGCAAACTTATTCGGCGTTTTCATTTACTCCCTCCTTCATATCCTTAGCAAGCACATCCCTAGAGCTGAATAGGACAAGCAGTGTGTTCTTGATAGTATCAGTATCCAGATCGTAGTAGATATTGGCATTGTAGACGAGGGAGATTGCCCCAGTCTCCTCAGATACTACGATTATGATTGCATCCGATTCCTCAGAGAGCCCTAGCGCAGCCCTATGCCTTGTACCGAATGTCGCCTTGATCCCAGTCTGCTCCGAAAGAGGAAGATAGCATGCAGCATATGTTATCCTTCCGTTCTGTATGACGCATGCACCATCATGCAGCGGGGTATCATGGTCGAATATAGTCAGGATCAGAGTGGAAGAGAGATCTGCATTGAGCCTTGTTCCTGAATCCAGTATCTGTTTTATATCCGTATTCCTAGGGAATACTATGAGAGCACCTCTTTTCTTCTCCACAAGGATATTGCAGGCATTGAGGATTGAATCAAGCTGATCGGCTGTATTCTGGTTTCCGATCCTGAAGAATCTCTTTCTGGAGAAAGACGAGGAGAATGCACGGCGAAGCTCAGGATGATAGAAGACAACCATCATCATCGCAAAAGGCACAAGCATCATCTTTATTATCGATGTAATGACATCAAGCTTGAAGACATATGAGAATCCATATATCAGGCCAAGGACTATCAGTATGCCAAAAAGCTGCGTGGCCTTTGTCTCTGCGATTGCATTGTAGAATCTGAATATGACAACAGTAAGGATGATTATCTCTGCAAGCATCCTTACAT
>CAKQTF010000252.1 GCA_934276695.1 uncultured Spirochaetales bacterium | reverse complement strand
ATATACAGGGCTTGCAACAGACACAGGCTTCTTCCATTTCATTTCACAGGATGCAGCAGCAGAAGTATTCACGAGAGCTGCGTCATTCACTGAAGCTGGGGTTGATCCGTATTTCATGTATGACAAACTCACAGATGGCAAGAAGCTGACAGAGATCCTCAGTACGGCAAGGATCCTAGAGAACACAAAGCAGTTCTTTGATGGCCGTCTGCTTATTGCAGAACAGCCAAAGGACATTGAGGATTCGCGCCTATCCGATGATATATATGGACAGCTACTGAAAGTTCAGGATGTCAGGGCTGTTGTACTGCTGAAAGAGAAAGAAGACAGAGTTGAGATCGGATTCAGAGCAAAGCGTGACTCAGGAATAGATGTAGGAGAACTCGCTCAGAGCATCGGAGGAGGCGGACACAGGCTAGCTGCTGGCGCATCATCAGATCTGAGCCTTAACGAAAGCGAAAAAAAAGTAATAGAGCTATTTTCTTCTGTCATATAGTATTAATTAATATTGGCATACTTCTTGCTTATTACATGCAGGAGGTATGTGATATGAATGATTTTTACAGCGAAGATGCTGACAGAGCCTTCACGCTCGAAATCGCAAAGTATAACGCTCTTAGCAAAACAGAAAAAAAGCATTTTAGAAAACAGATTGTTGAACGGACTCTTATCCTGATTTATGAGATCCCGCTCAGGTTCCTTTTCGCAACTGAGGATCAGGCCGTTGATATCTTTCTTGAGGCAAATGACGAGGTTGACAGGATAATCGAGAACTTCCGCCTATGCGGCATAACATTCAATAACTATCTGATACAGGTCTGCCGATACAAACTCCTGACAGAATTAAGGAAGGAAAGGGAAAGAAAGCTTGCAGAGGATTCATACCTAGCAGAAGAAGAGCACTTATACAGAATAGACAATGATGAATCACAATATGGTGATAGCAAAGCTCTTCATAGTGGGATAGAACGGCCAGAAGTCTGCAACATGTCGCTTAAAGAACTGTTTGAATATATTGCAGGACATAGAGATGCAACTGATCAAAGCACCATAGAAAGTGAGAATAGGCTGCAGGAATACCTAGCAGGAAGAATCAGCAGGAGAAGATTCCTCATTTTCCTTCTATATCTGCCTGAGACGGAAACAGAAGAGCTTATCAATGATTTCTCACGTGTGCTTGATATTGATTACAAGGTAATCGCACAGTTCTTCATACTGAAGAATTCAGAACTTAATGACCATTACATTGCAAGAGAGAAGTCCCTGATGATTGCAAGCCATCACTGGAATACAATACAGAAACTCAGAAGAGCCCTGTACAGCGAGACTGATGATGAAAAAGCAGATGCACTCAGGAAAAAGATCCAGAAAGTCAGCAGATGTCATATCAGCAGATGCAAAACAGCAAGCAAGGCACTCTCCGGAATGACTCATCAGCAGATTTCGGAAATGCTTGGAATCCCCCGCTCTACGATCACGCAAAGCATAGGAAAAGTAAAGGAGCGTCTAGCTGAAATTGCTGATGATATAATCCCTGAATAAAAGCTATACTTATTCACATGAAGATTTACTTTGCATCCGGGAACACCCATAAAAGAGAGGAAATGGCACGGCTGTTAGGTGGCTGTGAGCTTATTCTACCTAAAGAAGCAGGAATAGAATTCAATCCAGAAGAGACAGGGGCAACATTCATAGAAAACGCAATCATAAAAGCAGAAGCACTGTATGAGATAGTCAAAGCTCCTGTACTGTCTGATGATTCAGGTCTTATTGTAGATGCTTTAGGAGGCAGGCCAGGAATCCATACAGCCAGATATGGAGAAGATGAATATGGCAGAACACTCAGCGCAGAAGAAAAATACATGCACCTCCTTGATGAGATGAAAGGAGAGAAAAACAGAAAAGCAGAGTTCACAGCAGCACTCTGCCTCATGCTAAGTCCGACAAGGAAAATCATAGTGCAGGAAAACTGCCCCGGCCTTATCGCAGAAAGGCCATCAGGAGAAAATGGATTCGGATACGATCCAGTATTCTACATAATAGAGGCAGGATGCATAAGCGCAGAGCTTAATGGCACAGATAAAGACAGGTACAGCCATAGGGGGAAAGCTGCAAGGATTATGGCCAGAATCATAAAGGAAGAACTCGATGCTTAACAGGAATGAACAGAAGACAGCAGACACATGGGATCTTTCATCTCTTTTCAAAAACAGGGATGAATGGGAGAATTCACTGAAAGAATTCACAGCAAAAGCAGAAGAAGCAGATGATTTCAGAGGAAAACTCGGCTCTTCAAAGGACTCATTATACAAGGCGCTCTCATACATCAAAGAAATGTACATAAGACTTGAGAGCCTTTCATCTTATGCTTTTCTATCATTCTGCCAGGATGGTACTGATAGCCAGAATGCAAGAATGGCAGGAATGATAAGCAATGCAGAATCTGATTTCTCCTCAAGGATATCATTCCTTGAACCAGAGATGATGACACTGGACAGTACATTCATATCCGACTGCCTATCTGATCCGGAATTTTCAGAATTCAGAGTCTTCATTGAAAAGACAATAAGAGAGAAGGAACATATACTCTCAGACAAGGAAGAGCATCTCCTATCTATGTTCTCAGCAATATCATCAGGCTCATCGGATGCTTTCAATGACCTGAATAATATTGACCTGACATTCGAAAGCGTTAATGGAGATATGCTCTCCCATGG
>CAKQTF010000251.1 GCA_934276695.1 uncultured Spirochaetales bacterium | reverse complement strand
TGTCTTCATCAGATCCTCGCCCTGCCATGATACATCGACCCTGCGCTGTTCCCACTCTGGCATGTTCCTGAGGTTAGTGCAGTCTGCCTTATGTATGATGTAGCCCCTTCCTCGTGTGATGTAGCCTACTACCTTATCCCCGCGCATCGGATTGCAGCACTTTGCGAATGAGTACATGACATTGCCTTCCCCGCCGATCTCGATCGATCCTCCGGATTCCTGCGTCATGTATGAGAGGGAGCCCGGCTGGAAAGTCGCAGGATCGACTATTATCTCTTCCCTTCGCGGTGTGTTTGAGGCTTTCTTCCCATCAGCCTTCTGCGTGGATAGCATTGCTGCCGGCTCATTCTTATTCAGCCATGCCTTGATCTTCTTCCTTGCGCTTGTAGTCTGCGCATATTCAAGCCACTGAGGATTCGGATGGGCCTGAGGGGAGGTCATTATCTCCACAATCTGCGTGTTCGCAAGGCTTTTGTTGAGCGGTATAATTGAGCCGTCTGCCTTTGCTCCTGTGCAGTGGTTGCCGACTTCTGTATGGACTTTATATGCGAAATCAAGCGGAGTGGACCCTACCGGCAGCTCGATGACATGCCCCTGCGGCGTGAATACGACAATCGAGTCCTTCAGGAGCTCATTCTTGATCTCATCCATGAAGTCCTCGCTCTGCTCAATCTCCTTGGACCAGGATTTGATCTTCCTGACGATCTTCTGGTAGTTGATCGAATCCACTGTCTTCCAGGTCCCGGACTCGCTTCCGCTTGATGCCTTATATGCCCAGTGAGCAGCAACGCCTTCCTCTGCTGTCTTATGCATTTCCTCTGTCCTGATCTGTATCTCAAGATGCCTGGACTGAGGCCCGAGGACTGTAGTGTGCAGTGACTGGTAGTTATTCGCCTTAGGCATTGCGATGTAGTCCTTGAATCGGCCTTCGATAGGAATCCACATCGAGTGTATTATGCCGAGGATCGTATAGCATTCGACTGTAGACTGGCAGATCACGCGGATGCCGAGGATATCATAGATCTCATCAATCTCCTTCTTCCTCTTCTTGATCTTCTGGTAAATCGAGTAGGCATGCTTGACGCGGCCTGTGATCTGTATGTCTGTGATCCCCTGTTCCCTGCAGGCTTCCTCTATTGCCTTTGAGACCTGCTTTATGAAAGCCGCATATTCGCTCTTCTTCTCAAGCAGATAGCTGTTTATGTAGTCGTAGCTCTCAGGCTTGAGCGCCTTCAGTGAGAGATCCTCAAGCTCGCTCTTTATCGCAGACATTCCTAGCGAGTCAGCAATCGGTGCGAAGATCTCAAGACAGTCCTCTGCGAATATCCTCTTCCTCTCCGGGGATAGCCCGTCTATTGTCCTCATGTTATGGAGCTTATCAGCAAGCTTGATCAGGATCACACGTAGGTCCTTGGACATTGCGAAGAACATCTTCTTGATAGTCTCCGCTTCCTGTATGGACTTGTCGTGGGTTATCCTGCTGATCTTTGTCACAGCCTGGACCATCTCCCCGACTTCCTTCCCGAATGTCGTTGAGATCTCTTCTTCTGTCGTATCTGTGTCTTCAAGGGTGTCGTGGAGCAGTCCTGCGCATACCGTGTCTGCATCCATTCCGATCTGCACAAGTATCTCTGCTACGGCAATCGGATGGATAAGATAGGGTTCTCCTGTCTTGCGCTTCTGATCCCCATGCTTGTTTGCGGCAAAAACGGCAGCTGCAGCAATCTTCTCTCTCTCTTCCTTGCTGTATCTTGAGATCTTCTTGACGAATTTATCAACAAGATTCTTATTAGGAATTCCGTTAATGCTCTCTTCTTCCATAGGCAACCCGCGCTTTCCCTGCAAGATCGCTGACGATGCCAGTATCCGTGAATCCTGCAGATGTAAGGATTCTAACACAGATATCCATCTGCCGGTAGTCACCTTCAATAAGAAGGAATCCTCCGTCATTCAGATGCTCCGTGCTCTCTTTTATGATCCTGCGTATTATATCAAGGCCATCGGCGCTATCGCTGATGAGAGCGATCACAGGTTCGGCCTTCACGTCCTTATCTGTCTCATCCCACCACTTCTCTGTGAGGTATGGAGGATTGGTGATGATCATATCAAATCTCTCACCAGCCCATGGCTCAAAGAGTGAGCCGAGCCTTCCGTCTCCTCTGCGCCCTGTAAGGCGCTCGTAGTTCTCAGCAGCAACAGCAAGGGCAGGCTCTGAGATATCTGAGAATGAGACATCAGTTCCAAGTGACACAGCAACAGATGCTGCGATTGCACCTGATCCTGTGCATAGGTCAAGTATCCTTCTGCATCCATAGCACTCTGCTATCTCTATTGCCTTGCTGACTATTGTCTCTGTGTCGGGGCGAGGGATGAGAGTGTCAGGAGTGACGCGGAACTCCATGCCGTAGAATTCCTTTTTCCCTGTTATGTATGCCATGGGAATCCCGCTGATGCGCTTATCCATAAGCGCTATGCATCTCTCTGCTGCAGCATCAGGAATCTCAGACTCTGCATCCGTGATCTGGTGTATTCTGTCAACAGATGCAGCTTCCTCTATTATTATTGAGGCCTCGAGAGCCGGGGAGGGCAGGGCTGATGCCTTCTGTATCAGCTCTGCTTTGAGTTCTTTCAGTCTCATGCTTCTCTGAGAGCATCCTCACCGGCTTTCAGCTTGAGCGCATCGATGAATTCATCGAGCTCTCCATCAAGCACTCTGTCAAGATTGTATGA
>CAKQTF010000250.1 GCA_934276695.1 uncultured Spirochaetales bacterium | reverse complement strand
GAGCACAGCAATAGTCATAGAGAAGCAGAATGCAACAGCGGCAAGGAAGAACGGAGAGAGATTGAACTTTATCTGATCATTCTCATTGAGTATATCAACAAGTGAGAATCCGATTGCCGCTGCAAGGAACCCTGTCGTCGTGTGAAGCGCCGTATCCCACCCTGGATACTTCAGATAGTATGATGATATCTCACCTAGGATCTCTGCCGCGAATATGAATATGAGCACTATGACCTCGAGTGTGTCCGGGATGTCTATATGCCAGTTCCTCTCTATGAACGACGGAATCGAGAACAGGATCAATGTCAGAATGCATAGGAACACATTCATATAATCCCTGTTGAATATCTGAGCGATCATCACAAGGACAACCATCACTCTCAGCAGGACATAAAGTGCGAAAAGCCCTTTATTCTTCCTGATCTGCTCTTTCAGCGGAACAGTATGGAAACGCTTCTTATTCTTATCCTTACCCATACTGAGAGTATAGCAGTTATCATTGATAATTTGCACTGCTAATGGTTTTGTAATATATTACTTTATATGGACAATACTATTGAAAGATACAGAAGCTTCCTTGATAAAGGGAAGACAGAACGCGAATGCATAAAGGAGATAGTCAGGCTCGCAGAAGAGAAAGGCTATAAGAACCTCGAGGAGGCAGGCAGCCTCAAGGCCGGCGATAAGGTTTATATCACGCAGTATGGAAAGTCAGTCGCTCTGTTCCATATCGGGACAGGGAATATTGAGAATGGAATGAATATCCTCGGAGCCCATATCGACTCACCAAGGCTTGATGCAAAGATGAACCCTCTTTATGAGAATGAAGGCATAGTCTACCTCGACACTCACTACTACGGCGGAATAAAGAAATATCAGTGGGTAACGCTTCCTCTTGCAATCCATGGAGTTGTGGTTAAAGCTAACGGAGAGAAGACTGAGGTCGTGATCGGAGAGGATGATGACTTCACATTCTGCATCTCAGACCTGCTGCCTCACATGGCACAGGAGCAGATGAAGAAGACAGCAGCTGAATTCATTCCCGGCGAGGATCTGGACATTGTGCTCGGGCTTGACGACTCAGATGGCGATGATAATGAGAAAGAGAGGGGTAAGAAGAAGATCCTCTCCATACTCAAAGAGAAATACAATATCGAGGAGAAGGACTTCCTCTCTGCAGAGCTTGAGATCGTGCCACAGGGAAAAGCCAGATATCTCGGGCTTGATAAATCAATGGTCCTTGCCTATGGGCAGGATGACAGGGTATGCTCATTCACTTCTCTCGATGCCCTTCTTGAAGGAAGCACGGAAGAGAGAACAAGCTGCTGCCTTCTTGTGGACAAGGAAGAGATCGGCAGTGTCGGAGCCACAGGCATGGACAGTGCATTCCTTGCGAATGTCACAGCAGAGCTCCTTGAGCATCTTGGACCATACAGCGAGATAAAGCTCAGACGGACGCTCAGGAATTCCATGATGCTCTCATCTGATGTCAACTCTGCATATGATCCGCTGAATGCATCGCTCTTTGATAAGAGGAATTCATCATATCTTTCGAAGGGAGTCGTATTCAACAAATACACGGGATCCAGGGGAAAGAGCGGAGCAAGCGATGCAAATGCAGAGTTCATAGGAAAGCTCAGAGGCTGCATGGAAGCTGCATGCGTGAGATACCAGATGGCAGAGATGGGCAGAGTCGATGTCGGCGGTGGCGGAACAATCGCAAAGTATGCAGCCTATTATGGCATGCAGGTGATTGACTGCGGCGTTGCTGTGCTTTCAATGCATGCGCCATGGGAGATAACAGCAGTCAAGGATATACTATCTGCAAAGAGCTGCTACAAGGCATTCCTGACGATGAAATGATGAGAGGATGAAATATGCCTATTATCAGATAGCAGATAAGCCCTTCGGCCGGAGCTGAAGGGCTTTGCTTTGACATCAGACAAGCCAGAGCTTATCCTTCTCGATTGAAAATCCGAGATGCTTCAGGAATCCGGACAGCTTCCTGTATCCGTAGTTCCTGCAGTCAAAGTCAGAGAACTTGTTCTTCAATGATGTGCCGATCTGCGCAATCAGGATATACTCATCATCCGAATCCTCAATGAGATTGCGCACAAAACGCCTGATTGTCCTTTCGCTTGTGATCCCTCCATCAGCCTTTGACGGGACCTTATCAGGCTTTTCATCCTTCTCTTCCTCCGCTGCATCACTGTACAGAACATCAAGGTACTTGAACTCAGAGCATGCAGCAACAAATGCACCTGGTGTCTTCTGCTCTCCCATTCCGATCACCTTCATCCCCGCTTCCTTCAGCCGGGATGCAAGACGTGTGAAATCACAGTCAGAGGATACAAGGCAGAATCCATCAACCTTGCCTGTGTAGAGGATGTCCATGGCATCGATGACCATCGTTGAGTCAGTTGAATTCTTCCCGCTTGTGTATGGGAATGACTGGATAGGGATTATGGAGTTCTCTAATAGCTTCTCCTTCCATCCCTTTGTCTTCTTATCTGACCAGTCACCATATATTCTCCTGTATGTGATCACGCCCTCTTTGGCAAGTTCATCCATTATTATGTCAACATATCTATATGATATGTTCTCAGCATCAATCAGAACTGCAAACTTATTGTTTTCCATAGTTATAAGATAATACCATATCCATTAAAATCATATAATCAAGCGCATAAAGGCATAAAAAAACCTTCCACCTGTCTCCAGATGGAAGGCAACACAGGGCAATCAGTTGATCTTTATCT
>CAKQTF010000249.1 GCA_934276695.1 uncultured Spirochaetales bacterium | reverse complement strand
GAGTATACCTGAGAAACATCGCAGGCTATCCATCCACAGCGATTCTGCCATACTCCCAGGCTCTGTCAAGATTCCCAGCCCATCTTCAGCAACTTGACATGGAATCAAATGGAAAGCATGTCAACAGATACGGGGAGAAGCTCAGCTACCCTACTGGACCTGTCATCTTCGGTGAACCAGGAACAAACGGGCAGCATTCATTCTACCAGCTTCTCCATCAGGGCACAGACATAGTGCCTCTGCAGTTCATAGGCTTCCAGGAGTGCCAGGAGAAGAAGGACATAGTCACTGCAGGGTCATACAGCCAGACAAAGCTCAATGCGAACCTGTCTGCACAGATTGTCGCATTCGCAATCGGCAAGGATGATCCAGACCCTAATAAGCAGTTCGAAGGCGGCCGGCCATCATCACTAATCTATGGTAAGGAGCTGACTCCTGAAGCACTTGGCGCACTTCTTGCCCATTTTGAGAACAAGGTGATGTTCCAGGGTTTCCTATGGAATCTGAACTCCTTTGATCAGGAAGGCGTCCAGCTTGGCAAGGTTCTTGCAAAGAAGGTACTTGCAGGCTGCGAAGGAGACGAAGTCCTCAAAGCATACGCAGACCTTCTGATCAGATAATGCAGATAATGGCCAGCCGGGAAGCTGGCCATATCATGCTTAATCTCTATCAGCACTATCAAATAACAGGCACTTTCAGAACAATCTTCCTCACAGGCGAAGCTTCAGATACTATGCATCTAGGCTTATGTGCATCAAGCGGAGATAGGATGAGAAAATCCCCAGTCTCAAGGAAGATCTCACTTGAGTTATCTGGATCAGAATATAATGTTGTATCCGTCTCTTCATTGTATTCGGACTTATCTATAAGATCCGCTCTATTACAGACAAATATCCTCTCTTTGCCTTTTACTATATACTGTATATCAAAATACCTATCATGAGTCTCAAATGACAGAGAACCTGGAGCAATTGTCTCATATTCCTGAATACTTGCTCTTACCCCATCACCTAATTCGATGTCTCCCACAGGCATAGTCATAAGATCCCGCCTTCGCAGAAAATCAAAAGCCACATCAAAGCACCTGTTCCTATAATCAAAAACTCCCGCTTTGTCTATTCTTCCTAGCTGCATTCTCCCCTCCCTACAATCCAATAATCTCTTTCCATAATCCAGCCGGAACAGCAATGCCTTCATTCATAGCCTTATCATGTATATCCTTCATATTCTCACCCGGATAACGGCACTTTCTTCCATTAGCAGTCTTCGCTTCTTTCAGGCTTCTCTCAACAGATGCCATTACACGGGCTGATGCATCAGGACCTAATTTCTCAGGATCAATTGCTATAAACACCTGTGATAGCCCTGCTTCATGGATGGCATCACAATCCCCGATTTCAGATACAGTATTACCATCAGAAAGGACAGCAGCTATCACATCAAGGACTATAGAGAAACCGCTGCCTTTCCAGAAACCGGCAGGCAGGAATCTCCATGATTCAAGAATTTCTGAAGGATCATCAGTCATTCTTCCTTCACTATCAAAACCACCAGCAACAGGCAGCCTCCTTCCCTCACTTGCATACTGTGAGACTTTTCCAACAGAGAACTGTGACATTGCGGAATCTATAAGGAAATGTCTCCCATCATCTCTCGGTACAGCAATTGCGATTGGATTGTTTCCGATATTCGCTTCAATGCTTCCCCAGGAAGCAAGATTATGCATTGTGTTAGTCCAGCATATCCCTATCTTACCTCTTTCCGCAGCAGATAAGGCATAATACCCAGCCCTCATCCAGTGATTTGCATTAGAAAGCGCAATAAGCCCTATTCCAAATAAAGAGGACAGTTCTATTGCCCTATTCATTGCAAAAGAAGCAGATGTAGTACCTATCCCATATCCAGCATTGTATCTTTCAATTGCAGAAAATGATGATTGCAGGACTGGTTTTACCCCAGGTCTGACCACGCCTGCTTCTATCTGGGCAATCAATCTGGGAAATCTGGCAACACTATGCGTCATTATCCCATCTGCTGCATTCCTAGCAAAAACCGCAGCTGTTGCAGAGCTCTCTTCTTCTGAGACGCCATATTTAATCAGACAGTTCCGGAATGCTTCCTCGGCTTCCCTGATTCCTATTCTTATCTCATTATCATTCTTATCCATTCAGCATTACCCCATTAGTCTTATCAATCATGATTGAATAAATTGCACGGTCTGTTTCCTTCATCCCATCATTGCATATCCGTGACAGGTGACCTATGCTGTCTTCTGCATCAGCTCCTACAATACCGCTTTCCACTCCTGGAGACTGCCCCTCAAAAGCAAGCTGTACAGCAAGTGCAGCCGCCTCAAGGCAGGAATAGATTTTAAGTGCGCATGTTGCCTTTGCGCCATCGCATATGATTCCTGTAAGATCTCCAATCATTGTGCTGACAGCCTTATCCATAACAGAGGAATCGCCGGACAAAAGATAAATATACCCACAGGCTGTTCCCATTGCAGCAGTGAATGCTCCACATAGAGCAGAGAGCCTGCTTTTCTTCTCTGTTAGCATCAGGCCGACAAGCTCGCTTATACACACAGCCCTGATTATCTTCTCGTCAGAAGAACCAAGATAATCACCTAGGACCTGGATAGGAACTGTGACAGTGATTCCCTGATTTCCGCTTCCGCTGTTTATATATACAGGCATTGAGCATCCGCTCATCCTTGCATCACTTCCAGATGAAGCAAAGCATGAAGCAAGGCGTAATGCATCATCCAATG
>CAKQTF010000248.1 GCA_934276695.1 uncultured Spirochaetales bacterium | reverse complement strand
CAGGGTCCCTTCTCTCTCATCTGCTGGCTGGCAGAGCAGCACTGTGCTTGGAATCCACACTGAGTATATCGGTGAGGAGTGCGGCTCCCTTGTAGTGCAGATTTCATTTGCAGATGGAAAGGCCACAGTCTTCATGAGGGAGAGCGGAGAGCTTTCTGTCAGGCCTCTGAATGGCGTTGCATCATCTCTCTGAGATTGCGCCGCTTCTGATCAGCTCTGCAAATCCTTCGATCTCGCTGAGTATTCCATCATCATCAGAATCCTCTTCCAGGATCTCCTCAAGCTTTGAGAAGAGCATTGAAGAGAACAGAGAGGAAAGAAGCTCTGAGCCCTTTTCGGCTGCTTTCTGGATCACGACCTCGGACTGGCTTCTGAGCATGAGGATCAGTGCCCTGTATTCATCCTTAGCCCTGTCATCTGTCAGGTGAAGTGATGTGAGGACCCTGATATACATGTAGTTCTCGTCGTCACGGAAAAGGCTGAGCCAGTTCTCAGCGAGTGCGGAGAGATCATCCTTTGCATTCCCTGTCAGCCTGAGGTGGAATCCATGCTGCATCAGATGCCTGTGCCCTGAATCGAAGACATCATCTAGTATCTGCTCCTTGCTCTCATAATAGTGATAGAGCGTCGCCTTTGAGAGCCCGACGCGCTTTGCGAGCTCCGACATTGAAAGCGCTTCAGTCCCCTCGAATGACAGGATCTCAAGAGCCTGAAGCCGTATATCATCTTTTCCTCTTATCTTCATTGCAATATCATTATATCAACCGTCCGTTCGGTTTAAAATCCTTTTTTGATCAATTCCTAGGCTTTTTCAGGGCTTCTCTGCTTGAAATTAATCCCCGCATTGGATAAAAGATAACAAGATCAAAGAATAAAGGACGCAAGATGTACGCATTAGTTGAAATCCTAGGCAAGCAGTACAAGGCAGAAGAAGGCTCTGTGCTTCTTGTTGATAGACTCCCACTTGAAGCAGGTGCTTCCTATGAGAGCGAGAAGGTTCTTGCTATTGTTGACGGAGACAGCGCTAAGTTCGGAACTCCTTATGTAGAGGGTGCCAAGGTTGTCGCAACAGTAGGCGAAGAAGTGAAGGGTGACAAGGTTAAGGTCTATAAGTTCCACAGAAGAAAGGGCTATAGAAGGACACAGGGTCACAGAGAGAAATACACAACAATCACAATCAATAAGATTGAAGGCTGAGGAGGGAAGAAATGGCACATAAGAAAGGTGGCGGATCATCCCGCAATGGACGCGATAGCAACGCACAGAGACTTGGCGTAAAGAGATTTGGTGGTCAGTTTGTGAAGGCTGGCGAGGTAATTGTCCGCCAGAGAGGCACAGTGATCCATCCGGGCGCAAACTGTGGCCTTGGCAAGGATTACACACTCTTTGCTCTCGTTGCTGGCAATGTTGAGTTCAAAGAGAGAAACAACAGAAAGTACTGCAACATCGTAGAGGTGGAAGCATAACACTATGTTCGGGTTTTCAGATGAGACATATATCGACGTCTCTTCAGGCAATGGCGGCGCAGGATGCGTCTCATTCCACAGAGAGAAGTTCATTCCAAAAGGTGGACCTGACGGAGGAGACGGCGGCAGGGGCGGCGATGTCGTCTTTGTTGTCAAGGATAATCTGAGAACCCTTGGTCATCTTAAGATGATCCGTTCTTTCAGAGCTGAGAATGGAAGAGGCGGGCAGGGCGACAGATGCTTTGGCCGTGATGGCCGCGATGTCGAGATTCCCGTCCCTCCAGGAACAGTTCTCAAGAATGCCCAGACTGGTGAGATAATCAAGGATCTCACAGGTCTGGATAGATATGTCCTTCTGAAAGGCGGCAGGGGAGGGCTTGGAAACTGGCACTTCAGGACAGCCACAAGGCAGACCCCGCGTTTTGCCCAGCCAGGAGAGAAGGGTGAGTCGATGAGAGTCGGCGTTGAGCTTCTTGTGATTGCTGATATAGGCTTTGTCGGATTCCCGAATGCCGGTAAGTCATCGCTGCTGAATCTGCTCACGAATGCCCGCAGCAAAGTCGCAGGCTATCCTTTCACGACAAAGATCCCTGAGCTTGGCGTTATGCGCTACTCTGATCAGGATGTCGTGCTTGCTGATATCCCAGGACTGCTTGAGGGGGCAAGCGAAGGCATTGGGATGGGATTCAAGTTCCTACGGCATATATCAAGGACGAAGGGGCTGGCCTATCTTATCGATCTTTCGGATTCCAATTATCTTGAGGCGTTCGGGATCCTGTCGTCAGAGCTCAGGAAATACAGTGAAGAGCTTGCATCAAAGGATTTCGTGATTATCGGAACCAAGATTGATGAGGATGGTGCAGAGAAGAGGTTTGAGGAGCTTAAGGCAGAGTTCCCGGACAGGACTGTCCTTCCGCTTTCAATCTATGATGATGATCTCCTGCTTCCTGTAAAGCAGGCTTTTGTAAAGCTTGCAGGCAAGGAAGAGTCAGAAAGCAGTGATAATGCCGGTGGCTTTACATCCAGGATGGATAAGGATGCCTTCTACAGGGATGAGGCATAGTGCATCTGCCCTGATCGGAGGAACATTCGATCCTGTCCATAACGGGCATCTTCATCTTTTCCATAATATCCATAGCTATTGCAGTGTCGATAGGCTTTATATCATCCCAGCACTGATCTCCAATTTCAAGCAGGACACATCTCCTGCATCATTTGAGGACAGGCTTGCGATGCTCCGCCTTGCTGTGCGCGATTACCGCAGTATGTTCCCGGATGATGATCTGGAACTGGTGGTCTCCGATTAT
>CAKQTF010000247.1 GCA_934276695.1 uncultured Spirochaetales bacterium | reverse complement strand
CTATATTCTCACTCTCAGCATTATCATCAGAAGCTTCTGCCTCAGCTGGAGCTTCTTCTGCAGCTTCCTCTGCTGCCTTTGCAGCAGCCTCTTCAGCTTCCTTAGCAGCCTTCTCAGCCTTTGCCTTCTCCTCTGCTTCCTTGAGAGCTGCAGCCTTAACCTCTGCCTCGCTCTGGACAACAAGCTTAACATGGGAGTTATCATTCTCATAGAGATGAACAACGATTGTGTAGTTTCCTGTCATCTTGATTGAATGAGTCGGAACCTCAAGCTTCTTTCTTTCAATCTCAAAGCCAAGCTTAGCAAGAGCCTCCTGCACCATTGATGATGTGACAGATCCGAAAAGCTTTCCTGATTCACCTGCAGGGACAACAAGATTGATGACTGTAGCATCAAGCTTCTCTTTAAGAGATGCTGACTGAGCTCTCTTCTCAATCTTTCTCTTCTCAATTGCATCAGCCTTTCTAGCGAAAGCCGCAGCATTTGCCTTGTTGTAAATCACAGCAGCACCTGATGGAAGCAGATAGTTTCTAGCATATCCATCCTTTACAACAACAACGTCACCCTCTTCTCCGAGATGTACAACATCCTGATTAAGAATAATCTTCATTTCTCACACTCCTAATTTCTTCAGATCGAAGAAACTCTCCAGCAATCCAAGCAGTGGAAGGCCGAAGACGACAATAAAATTAATACCAGGAACTACCAGAGCAATAATGAAGAGAATAATGAAAAGCGTCATGCTCTTCAGATTTCTCATCCGCTTCCTGAAGAATGAATATACCACTGAGAAACCCTGAACCGAATACAGGACTGTAAACAATCCAGTGGCATTCATGACAATCACCATGAACCACAGCGGAACTGCAGATATAAAATAACTAAGCAGAAGCAGAGCAAGGGATACTATCAGGAACCAGACAAAATCTGCCGGAAACTCAAATCTCTGAACTCTGTCTTCCCAGTCATTTTCTCTTGAATGCAAACCTGTCTCATATATGAAAGAGGATGCACAGACTGCAACAGCAAAACCTGGAAGAACAATAGAAAGCAGTGCACTTGACAATGCAGAGAATATCACATCACTATCAATGCCTGTGAAAAGCTTTCCTAAGAGCTCTCCAAGGCTGCTGGCAAACGCATTCTCATAATAATCATAAAGATCAATGAAAAGCGTCCTATCCACAGCAAACCAGACCAAGGAAACGACTGATAAGCCCAGTACAGGAACAATGGACAATAAAATCCGCACCTGAACTGAGTGCTTATCAGAATACAGCCAGATAGCACCAGCCACTAACAGTGACATAGGTATTGCTAAACCGAACAAGAAAACAGCAAGAGAAACAGGATCAGCAAGAGATCCTCTGCTCTGGATAAGCTCAATCGCTGAAACAATTACTGCCTCTATTGCAAAAAGCCTAAGAGCATTGCTTCTCTTGTGCTTCACAGCATAAAGCATAAGAGGAGAAGCAAATAGAAATGTTGAGAGGCTTAGCTCATACATAATCGTAGAAAGCAGCACACAGAAGAAACCATCCTTCAGACTACTATTCTTATCTACTGCAGACTCCTCCATACTATCTACTCAGGACCTCACTTCTTCTCAAAAGGAAGATATGCAAGAACTCTTGCCCTCTTAATCTCCCTGTTAAGAGCTCTCTGATGCTTTGCACATGTACCTGTGATGCGAGCAGGAAGAATCTTACCACGTTCTGTGATATATCTTCTGAGCATATCAGGATTCTTATAATCAGCAGGTGCTGCCCCCTGGCAGAACTTGCAGACTTTCTTCTTAAAACCAGCCTTTCTGAGACCGAGCTTTGCATCCTTGCGGCCAGTTTTGTCCATTTCGTTGAAATCTTTATCTTCTCTCATTTTTTTCTCCTGTTAAAACGGAATCGTATCGTCCGAAAAATCCTCAGGTCCCTGATCCACAGGCTCTTTTGCTGGCTGCGGATTCTGCTGAGGTCTGCTGAAATTCTGACTAGGCTGAGATGCTCCAAAACCGCCGGCTGTCCTAGTCTGGCCATTACTGCTGGAACTCTGGCAAAGAGAAAGATTGTTGACGAAAATCTCAACCCTGCTTCTAGTCTGCCCATCCTGCTCCCACCTAGACTGTCTCAGCTCTCCCTGGACAGCAACCTGTCTGCCCTTTTCAAGATATGGATTGACTGCTTCAGCTGATCTGCCAAAGTACACACAGTCAAAATAGTTCGGCTCATCTTCCCATCTTCCGTCAGCAGTCCTCTTTGCTCTGTTGACAGCCATTGAGAAGCGTACAACCGCACCTCCATTCTGAGCATATCTGATTTCGCCTGGTCTAACTAATCTACCAACGATTACTACGGAGTTAATATCTGCCATCAGTCACCTCGTCAAATCAGTTCTTCTCTGGATTGACAAATAAGAATTTCAGGATAAGAGTTGAAAGCTGGAATGTCCTGCCCATTGACTGAACAAGAGCACCATCAGCCTTGATTTCAAAATAGAAGTAGTGGCCCTTTTCCTGCTTGTTAATCAGATATGCAAGTGTCTTAACTCCCATATCATCCTGCTTGGTGATCTCAACACCATTGCTTTTGAAAGTCTCCTCAACGAGAGCGAGGCCTTCCTTCATCTTCTCTTCGTCTGCATCGAAAATGACAGTGAACTCATAATTAGAAATCATGCGTTCCTCCTTGTGGTCTAAATTTCTGATCCGGCAAAACCGGATAAAGAGGCTAATTAAATATATCAGAATTGTTCATCAAACGTCAATTGAAGCTCAACTC
>CAKQTF010000246.1 GCA_934276695.1 uncultured Spirochaetales bacterium | reverse complement strand
ACACAGAAGGCAGTGTGAATGATGTCTTTGTATTCCTGCTTGTACCGACATTGAGATTATAGCGTGCAGCGCCGAATCTGTTTGCATGCGTCATCTCGAACGAGCCTCTGATCCTCGGCATGAACCATGAGATGTCAGAGAGCGTATTCGAAAGCGCAACAGTGCTGCTGAGCGTTACAGTCTCAGAGAGGCCAGCCCTTATGTAACCGGAAAGAGCAGCATTCCTTGCATCCCATTCGTAAGAGCTATTATTGAACCATGGAAGCCTGAATGCTGTTGATGCCCTATCGCTGCTGTTGGAGACCTTACTGATTCCCGTTGCAACTGCTGCACCGTAGTACAACTCACCAGGAGCTAGGAGCGCAGATGAATAGTTGATATCAATCTCATACTCCTCTGCAGGCGAGCCATCAAGAGGTGTGATCACGATCTTGATCCTATTAGCTCCTGAATAGAGTATGAAATCATTGAGGCTGTACTTTCCAGCAGTCAGAGTCCTTCTGAAGATCTCCTTATCCTCATTCAGTATCCTGACATCACTGTCTTTTGCAACAGATATCGTCTTCTCAATATGGGAAGGCCTCTTAGTTCCTTCCGGAGCATATGACATTGACTGATCCAGGCGGAAGCCGATGCTGGTGCCTGTTGCACCCAGAAGATCAGGTGCGACATTTCCCCAGCTCAGCCTCATCATCTTCTCAGGTATCGTATAATAGAAATTAAGGCTATTCACGCTGAAGGACACCTGTCTGCCATAATAGCGCAGGTTCATCATGAACGATCCGTTCACATCATAGAGCCTGAATGTATTGGATGTATTGAAGTCGATGCTTAATGAATCAGCAAAGGATGATGCAGGCAGTATGCTGAAGCCTGCTGACAGGTTATATCTCGTCATGAGAGTGAACACAGCAGGATCAAGGACAGCTGCGCCAGCAATGGTCCTTGATGACTTTGAGTATCCGCTCCCTGATATAGATATCCTCTCGACAGGCATATCATCAGGTGAGAATACAGCCCTCAGAGTGTATTCATCTATATTGGCATCAATGCTGACACCCCTCTCTTCAAGAAGCGATATGCTTATGTATTCCTCACCTCTGAATATGCGCGCATCTGCATCTTCTGTTATATATCCATCAACATAGCTTCTGAGATCCTCTGAGAGAATACTGATCTCTCCGTTCTCAAGAATCACCTCCACATCGCCAGCTGAGCTTCCGTTCACATAGAGATCAAAATAGTATGTACCATTCTCAAGGACAAGCTCATCCTCACCTGCAACGTAGAAATCTGCCCAGAAATCATCATCATAAGAAGAGGTAGTCCATTCATCCGCAACAGCATCCGTACTAACCTCTTCCTTCAGGATTCCGCTGATAGCAGCAGATGATGAATATGAAAGCACTGCTGAAGGCTTATTGAATGCAGGCAGAGAAGGAATCTTCGGCTGGGATTCTGCAATCACAGCAGCTGCGCTCACTAAAGGAGCATGAGGCTCAGGCTCAGAATCAGCTAAGAGCACAGAGCCATAGCTTATCATAGCTGGCCGTGCAGGCACTCTTATAGCAGATGTATCTGAAATCAGCTCCAGAGAAGGCTCTCTGAATACAGGAGCTGGAGCTATCCTTACTCCTGCTGACTCAGGCTCAGCAGAGACTTCCTCTGAAAGCTCTGCACTGACAGAGACAGTGCTTATAGACGGTTTCCCGATTGCTGCGTCAGCTTCTGTATCAGCCACAGGTGCTGGAATACCTCTGGATAAGACAGTAGATTCCACAACCGGCCTTGGTTCCGGAACAACAGCAACAGGCTCAGAGAATACAGGAGGACGGGGCACAGCAGCTGCAGATGGAGTCTCTGCCTCTGCAGGCACTGCCTGCTCTATAGCTACAGAACTATCTTTATCATCAGTCCATTCCTGTCTCTCAGACGGACGCGGGGATACAACAGGCACAACGTGCTCTTCCAGAATCTCATTGCTGTCATCAGGCTTTGCGCTCTGAATCAGCACCATTGCCACAAGTGCATAAAAAAGCAGCATGGAGAAGAACACAGCCAGGAATATGCGTCCACCTGACGGTCTTCTGCCATTCCTTGAGAAAACAGCAAAGAGGATCTCTCCTAGGCCATAAGCAGAGAGCGCGCATGCTATTGCACACTCTGCCACAGTCAGGCTGAAGTCAAAAAGCCCAAGGAAAACGCAACAGAAAAGACCACCGCTGGCTGCAAGAGCAGCGGCAATCCTGAATAATCTGAATATTGATTGATTATTGTTTCTGCGTTTATCTCGCATAGCCTGGATACCTTCTTTTCCTATTCAGTATTGAAAAGGCTATCCATTACATCTGCCAGGAATAGCTATAGTCCGCAGTAATACTGTATCCAGAAGAGCCTTTAAGCTGCTCTGGCATGTCAATTGTGAAAATATAGGTTGCATCAGATAGGAGATTCAGCCCAGAAGCTGTACCCATCTCATCCTCTGTAAGCTGATAGCTCTGGCCATTGCTTCCAGTCACAACAAGCTTCAGATCAGTCAGAAGCTGATGCACGCTTCCGCTGTTTGCGAGCGTGATCTCAAGCTTTCCGTCACTATTCTGAGATGCACTTGCAGAAACTCTTTCAACTATTCTTGAAGGCTTCACATATGCACTTGTGCTGTACACAAAGAGGAAAGAGATCATCTGCCCCTCAGCTTCGACCTGTGCGCCTTTAGAATAAGGTATCTGCTCGCTGATTATCCTGAAAGAGAGCTCACTTGTAACAGACTTCGGCCCCC
>CAKQTF010000245.1 GCA_934276695.1 uncultured Spirochaetales bacterium | reverse complement strand
TGCTGTCCATCTGTAGATCTGGATCTCAGATGTATTCGCTGTAGGTTTGACCAGGACTGCAAAATAGTCATCTCCTATTGCGGCTGCTCCTGAGATCTTTCCTCCTGCATCAGGAACGCCGGAAAGGTTCAGTCCTATTGTCCCATTGTCTTTTCTCCTGCTTCTGAAGACAAAGAAGCCGTTGCCATAAGCAAGTATCGAATGGTTTCTGCCATTGGTCTCATTCAGTATGTTCTCCCCGCCAAAGCGCACTGATTCGAATGTCGCATTCGCCATTGAGCTGGAGGTCCTCATGATGAATTTGCTCCAGTCTCCGCTTGCATCCCCTGCCGATGGACTGATCAGCACATAACCGAAATTATATCCGTCAGGATTGTATGCCCCCGATATTATCAGGTCAGTATCCCTGTGGTATGAACCGTATCCGAAGTGATTGAGGATGCGGTTGCCTGTCATGGATAATGAACTCTGTGATGCGATTTTCCTGTTGCTCAGCACAGCACCGTTGACAGTATACTGATGCATTGCTATGGCAGGCCCGTCGAACAGCAATGTGGCCTTAAGTGTTCCTGATGATGGATTGCCGGAGAATACGATATCCTTAAGCTCTTCAGTATAGCCCCAGCTGCTGTCTGTTATCTTCTGCATCTGAGCCACGGAGAATGATGTCTCATTCATCAGGAGTGTCTGGAGATACTGCCTGTTATCAGTGACTACTATAAGATTATTGATCTTATCCGGATTCTGATCTGGGACTATCCGTATGAGAGTCCTTCCTCCTAGCCTTAGCCTGTCATCGCTCTTATATGTCATCAGACGGTAGGGCAGTCCTCTCTTCAGAGTTGCTGCGGTGAATGCCGTGCTTGCAGACCCGACAGAACCGCTGTGCTCAGTGCTTACGACAGCATCAAGCCTGTGGTCTCCTGGCTCTGGCGTGAATGAGAAAGTACGGCCTGTTCCCATCTTCACTCCGTCCAGATACCATTCAGTCCTGAGTTCTGATTCCTTGACATTCCCTGTTATGATCCTCACGCTTGCATTGATGCTTCTGCCGGATGGGATAAGGTCTGTGATGCCTTCTATCCTGCATTCAATCGGGACACTTGTTATATTTGAGAATCCGATATCTGCATTGATTATCTTATCAAGCCCGAATGAGACTGTGCCCTTTGTGGTTGCTCCGTTTGATATCCTTATGGCCTCAGTGAATCCTCCGATCTTCTCGCCTCCTGAATATAGTGTGCCGCTGAGTATATAGCTGCCGGAATTCAGGTCTGTAATGAAAAGTGAGTATGTGTAGTCACTGTCCCTGATCAGTTTAGATGAGATATCAATAGCACTCTCGCTCTTATCCTGGGGAATAAGCGATGCAGTCATTGATGTATCAGTGATGCGGTTGCTGTCCCATCTGAACGATAGGTCAAGGTTCCCTGTTCCGAATAATTCAGAGAGTGTGACTTCCACTGTGTTGTTAGAAGGGCTTAGCATTATCTTATTCTCTCCTGTGGCAATCACTGTTCCTTCATTGTTCTTCCCTTCAACCTTTATCGTCCATTCGCCGAGCTTCAGCCCTTCTATTGTGGTGGAATCAGTATAAACGGTCTTGATTGTGCCTGCACTTCCATCCGGGCCTATAGGCCTGACAACGAAAGTCTGGATATTGAGCTGCCCTGCACTAGGGCTGATTGTCCTCTTCCCTCTGTCAATGTTTATTCTGAGAGAGGCTGTTTCCTGCGCCGGCCTGCATGATATGGATAGGAAAATCAGCAGAACTGACATTGATATGGTGATCATTCTTCTCATTTCATTCTCCTTGTATGAAAGAATCAGATACTCTCTTATTCGTTTTCATCTGTATTTTCTGCCACTTATGGAAGCGAGGCTCGAATGTGAGTATAATCGGAGAAGAATACTGGATTGTGAGGTGCTGCTATGAGAAGACTGCTTTTGCTGATACTGCTTGCTCTTTTTGGAGCGATGATTTACTTCATCTACTCATCAAGCCTCATCTACTGGCAGTTCATCCCTGCAATGGCTCTTGTCATAGTCCTTTATTATATAAGTTCCAATGTCATAACAAGACATATGGTTGAGAAGGCAAGATCAGAAAAAGACTTCTTTATAATAAAAGGAAATATATCAAGCAAAGATGGAAAGGACCTTATCGTGGGTGCCCTTGTGGCGACTCCTTCTGAGCTTGTTTTCTACCGGAGGAAGACAGCATTCGGCGGTCTGGAGATCCTCTGGTCAGGCTTTGTGAATTCCCTTGAGGAATACACGATAGGGAAGGTCGATGATCATCATAATGGAATCATCCTGAAATTCAGAAGAGGCGATGAGATGAGGATAGGATCTTCATCGATTTCCAGTAAGGAAGCTGAGTTCAGATCTGCAATCGGCTGGCCTGAAGAGTGATCCCAGCAATATAAAACTGTCCGCTTTTACCCCCTTTCCGTGATCTGAATACAGGCCTTACCCTAAGGCCATGAAGAGATTCGCGGCTTTATCCATTGTTCTCGCTCTGATATGCAGCCCAGCAGTTGCGAAGATTTCAATCGGGGCTGATCTTAGGGATATAGACTCAGCTTTCCATAAATCACTGAGACTGGATGCAGAAGCAAGCTTCAGATATGAGGAGCTAAGGTTCATATTCCCTGTGTCATATGCGCAGAGCTATGAGAATGATTTCTATTATTTTGATGGCGGGATAGGAATAGCTGTCTATCCGTTTGATAGTCTGGGGCTTTATATGGGCACTACGCTGTTCTGCGGAGGCTATCTATTAGGC
>CAKQTF010000244.1 GCA_934276695.1 uncultured Spirochaetales bacterium | reverse complement strand
ACTCCCAAAAGACCATGTATATGATGTGACAGGCTCTCTCTGCGAGAATAATGATAAGTTCGCCATTGACAGGCCTCTGCCAGAGATATCGGATGGTGATCTGCTGGTAATCCATGATACTGGTGCGCATGGCTTTGCAATGGGCTTCAATTATAATGGTAAGATGAGGCATGCTGAGTATCTGCTTTCAGCGGGGCACATATACAGGATAAGAAGGGAAGAGAATTATGATGATTATGTAAGGACTCAGCTCCTTGATCCCGAGGAGATCTGAGTGCACTCATTCAGAGTCCGTGTGTATTTTTCAGATACCGATGCATGTGGGATTGTCTACCATGCAAGGTATCTTGATTTTGCAGAGCATGCCAGGACAGAGATGCTTAGAGCTGCGCTTCCAGAGGTTCCTCAGCGTTGGCTGGCCTGCTCTGGCCTGATGTTTGTTGTGCGCTCAATCAGTATTGATTACATAAGACCTGCCTATCTTGATGATGAACTGCAGGTAATCTCATCCATGGATAAGATAGGCAATGTGAGCGCTGTGATAAAACAGGATATCATGAGAGAGGATGATCTTATTGCCTCTATTTCAGTGAGAGTCGGGTTCATTGATGGCAGGACAGGAAAGCCTTCTCGCATTCCTGCATTTATAAAGGATGCTCTTGCCTGATACGGTGAACGGATAAGAGCTATTGGCTTCAGCTGTATAAGCCTGCTTGCTCTGATCCATATTCGGGCAAGGCGGATTTGAACCGCCGACCCCAAGTCCCCCAGACTTGTACGCTAAACCCCTGCGCTATTGCCCGTCTGCTTTAGACTAGCATAACAGCAATATGGTGTCAAATATGGCAGTAAATGCCCTACTTGACTAAAGAATGCTAAAAGCTAAAACTACATATGATTTTATGGAGAGCTTATGAAAAGTGAAGTTATTGAAGGCATCCTCAGCGTTGAGGCAGAGGCAGAAAAGATTGTCAATGACGCAAATGAGCGTTCCCATGATATCCTCTTCGAAGCACAGAGCCGGGCAAAGAGCATAATAAGCAGCCGTGTGGATGAAGAGCGTGCTAAGGATAATGCCGAGATAGATGAGGCTAATAAAGCACTTGAAGAGCATCTCGAAGATTACGAAAAGGAAAGGGCCCGGATAGAGGAAGCATCATCGCTGCTTCCAGCTGAAGTGATACAAAGGGCTTCGGAAAGGGTGATTGAGCGCATAATCTCGATAGATTGAGGATGATATGAGTAGAGTTTCTGATTATGGTTATGCAAATGCAAAGCTAAGAGCCAGAATTGGCTCTATCAGAGATAGCAGGATCATAGATGATATGATCAAGGCTCCTAACCTTGTCGAGGCTATAGGTTCCCTGAAGAATTCAAGACATAGCCATTTAGTTGATGTCTATTCACAGACCGGAGATCTTCAGCAGGTCGAGCTTGCATTGTTTGCAGAGGAAATCACCGCATACAGGGAAGTCGCAGGGATGGTTCCCTCTGGCATTTCCGTATTCGTTAAGACGCTTCTTGAGAAGCTTGAGATTGAGAATCTCAAGAATGCTCTCAGGATGTGGTATTCCGAAGTGATAAGGCATCATTCAATCAGGTTCAGAGCCGGATATCTCTATGACGATGAGATTGTGTGGCCTCTGAACTGGTCAGGGATAATCAATGCTCCTGATTATAGCGGTGTCCTCTCTGCTGTGAAGGATACACCATATTTCAGTGTGCTCTCTTCATATAGTCAGTCTGATATTGCATCCAAGGGGATGTTCGGTCTTGAGATCTCGCTTGACCACCTGTATTTTGACAGTCTGTTCAGGGCTATATCCTCACTTTCTGAAAAGGACAGGGAGATTGCATCATCGGTATATCTTGTCGATATGGATCTGAAGAATATACTCCTTTTCATCCGCTATGGGTATTACCATGATGTTGGCAGGGAGGAGCTTGGTCATATTGTCATCCCACATGGGATGGTATATCAGGAATCGATAAGGCATCATCTGCTTGATTCGTCTGATCCTGTTGCTGTGCTGAGAAGCATAATAGGCGGGAAATACTCTGATGTTGCGGAAGAGATTGATAGAGTCCGCCGTATGAGTGATGATATCACAACAAGAAAGGAGAATGCTGACAGCATTCTGCATATAGAGAGGTTCCTTGGGGAATTCCGCAAAAGGGAATACAGTAAGATATTATCTGGCGATCCTCTCTCAATCGGTGTCATTCTGGCATATTTCTTTCTTGCAGGAAATGAGGATTCAATGATACGGGCCGTTCTATCTGCTAAGCTTTATAAGTGGAGTGAGGATAAGATCAGGGAGGAAGTTGTATGAGTGTATTCACGCGTAAGATGAAAATGCTGACAGCTGTTGTGATTGACAGCCATCAGGAGGCAGTTGTTAAAGCGCTTCTTGAGCTTGGGGTGATGGAGTTTGTACATATTGATGCTCTTCCTTCTGATAAGCTCCATAATCACAAAAGCCCTGTTCCTAAAGCTGCCCTTTCTGATATGAGAATAAGGATTGAGAATCTTTTCTCTCAGGCTGGTATTTCCATTCCTGAAATCACGGATTCAGATGTGGATCAGGCATCAGCCCTTGATTATGATGGCCTTAAGCATGAACTTGACCGTCTATCTGCATCAATGCAGACAGTGAAGGATCAGCAGAAGATTGTCAATCAGGCTCTGCTGTCAAGCCGTGAAATGATTGGATATATAGAAGGAAAGAAAGAGGAGTTCCTGGATCTGAGAGTCGGGACTGCTACGGGTAATCCTGATGATCTCAAGAAGAGGCTTGCGC
>CAKQTF010000243.1 GCA_934276695.1 uncultured Spirochaetales bacterium | reverse complement strand
ATTGGTAATGAATTAAAGCGGCCTGAATCAATGGGTCAAGCGTATCATCACTGTTAATATAATTTTCAAGGTCAGACATGGCGTTTAGCATATCATCTGGATTAGGCGGAATGTATCTGGCAGTTTTTAATGTGCTACCCTGACCGCCAATCCAGTTTTGGGAATAACGGAATTCTCCAGGACTTTTCTCCTGCCCGCGCACATTTTCCAAAAGCACTGCATGAGTTTCCTTAATCAATCGATTGCATAAAGGAAGTGTCTTTAAACGATCCAGTGCAAATTCTGTTGCTCGTATATAATTAATGACATCAGAAACGTCACGATTCGCATTATCTTCAACAAGCGGATCCAGAATATCCTCAAGGGTGCACTGTGTCCCTTCAATCTGAGATGAAAGAAGAGCTTCTTTTCTTACATACATGGAAACAAAAAGGCTCATGCATGGTATCCGAGAAGATAAATATTCAAGTGCAGCAACTTTTTTGTTTGCATCAATCAGCTTAATGAGCAATTCACCTGATACCTCAATGGGAGGATCAGGAGGAAGAGACGCAGGACGAAATGATTCGTATGCCATTTCACCAGATAGATTACTCACAAGAGTTCCAGCACGATTCTCCATAGTTGTGTCCTTTCTCCAATTCAATCGGAAAATGAAATTTACAGGACAATCTTACTATGCAAATTTCAAAAACTCAATAATTTATAAAATTATCACTTGATTGAAATTTCAAGAAAAACATTTTTTCTGAAATTTCTTAAGCAAAAAGTCTATAGAAACTTTCGTTTTGCCCTTTATAAGGATTGTCTTTCTCATTTCACAGGAATCCATGGCATAACAGTTGTAATAACTTAATGTAAGTTATTGCCTAGAGCTAAACATACCTGAAAATCACTAACACATACCAATATTTCAGATAACGAAACCACCACCTGCAAAGACATCCAGGCTCCATCCATTCCTGCTTTCAGAGAACACAGGCATGCTGTATGAGAAACCGAATTTGAAATAAGAATGATTATTCTTAACAGCTATGCCGAGATCGGCAATGAAGCCCATCTCATCAAAACTTGCAAATTCTGCCTTATCCCTGCTGTTCTTCTCATTTGTCTTCGCAGCAAGATAGCCTTTCCAGGTAAAGAGCCCATCGGCAAAGAAGCCCCAGGTATCCCCGAATAGCTGCACGAAGGAGAGTCCGCCATTAAGATTCCACACAAGGTCTCCGTTTGTCCTGCGTCCGAATGTCGTACCATCAGCCCTGTGCATCATGATTATGAATGATGATGAAACAGAGCCTATCAGGCCAAGACGCACCTCTGAGAAAGGATAGATTCCGATCTCAAATGATGGTCCCAATGTATTAAGATACTTTGCATTCCGGTAATCAGGAGCAGCAGCAATAGCAGATACAGCACCATCAGAGAGATAGTTCCTGCCTGATGTCAGGCCTATCCCAGTCCAGATCTCAGGCTTTGCAGAGAGAGCAGCAAGAGATGCAATGATCAGAATAAAGCATATTGTCCTCTTCATACCGCTCACCTCTTCCCTATCTTGTATCCAATGCCAGCATAGGCTCCTGCTGTAAGCATCGTATAGCCTGGATTATACCATCTCTCTCTGCTATTCAGATAGAACTCCATAAGATGCGCATCATAAAGCATTCCGAATGTCAGGAAAAGATCCTCTGTCACAAATACATTCCCATACAGCTCAGCCTGGAGCCCTACTATGACAGAGTCCTTGAAATAGTCATAGGAGCCCGCTGATGCCCTCAGCGCAATGCCGAGATCCACAGCTCCGAACTGTGCTCTGAATACAGGTCCTATTCCTGCAAACAGCTTCATTCTGGAAGATGAAGCGGCATCAGACTCTGTATAATCCCAGTCTGTCCAGTCTGATCCATTCCTCTCTGGCCTGTATTCCCTCTCTCTGAATGCCCAGCCATTTGCAAAGTTAACAGAAAGTCCTGTCTTTCCCTTCTCTGAGAAGAACAGATCAATATCGGCACTTATTCCGTTATCATACCGCTTGATGAACGGATTCTGAGCTCTCCATTCAAGCCACGAAGAATCTGCATTACGTACCATCGGCTCCGAATACACATTCGTGTCATAAGAGAAAAGGTACGCGCCCCTGATATAGACAGAAGAATAGGCAGAAACGCATAACAGCATAATATAAAGCAAAGCAGCAAGTCTCTTCATCTCATCATACTCCTACTGAAAAGCCGAATCTTGCTGCTACAGCATTCTCAGCCTCTGTGAATGGATTCTTATATACATATCCAATCTCATAGTACAGGCGGCAGTAGTCATAGATCACGAACTCGGCCTTGAATCCAGCGCTTGCAACCCACTCAGAGATCCTCTCATCACTGCTGCTGTTGATCACATTTCCGATGCTGAATGCAACATCATGGAACAGGGTTATGTATGGATAGAGATCCCTGCTTGCAATCTGAGGCCCGTATATGCTGATATATGTCCTATCTGCAATGAGATGGCGCGTCGGTGGAGCTGTCACTCCATAGAGATCAGAATCCTTCTCAAGGTAATATGGAACCCTGTCACCCCAGATGTAACGGTATGTGAGATCTGTCCCGATCACAGCGCTTATATATGAAAGCTCAGGATTCTTTCCGCTTGCATAGAACAGCGTCTTCGCAAGCGATGCTCTGTTCCATATGATCCTGAAGTCTGCTTTCTTATTATCAAGCATTGATATGAATGGGATAGAGCTCCTGAAATATGATGTGAGCTTTATCCCATCCTTGCGTGTGATCCTGTCACGCATGAGATCAATATCC
>CAKQTF010000242.1 GCA_934276695.1 uncultured Spirochaetales bacterium | reverse complement strand
GAAGACAGAAGAACCGGGGTGCTGATGCATATTTCATCACTTCCGAGTGAATATGGGATCGGGGATATCGGGACAGAGGCAAGAGCCTTTGCTGATTCGTTATCAAGAAGCGGAATCTCGCTCTGGCAGATACTTCCTACAGGTCCGACAGGCTATGGCGATAGCCCATATGCATCACGCTCAGCATTTGCTGGGAATGAGCTTTTCATCTCTCCGAGAGAGCTTTATGTCGAAGGCTATCTTGACCTTGATGATGCTGTGAGGAAATGTGAGTACACAGAGCGCGTTGATTATGGAAAGGCAAGGGAATTCAAGATGCCGCTTCTTGAGAAGGCTGCACATGCATTCCTCAGCAGCCATAAGGAAAAAAAGGCTTACAGCAGGTTCTGCGAGGAGAATTCATTCTGGCTTGATGACTATGCGCTCTTCCAGGCTCTATGTGAGAAGTACAATGATTCAAGATGGTACTGTGCCTGGCCACGGGAGCTGCGGATAAGGGATGATAAGGCCCTTGAGGCAGCAAGGACTGAGCTCAGGGACCGCATCGATGTATTCTGCGTGCTTCAGTATTTCTTCTATAAGCAGTGGGCTGGGTTCCGTAAGTATGTAAACAGCGTCGGTGTTGAGCTCATAGGAGACATACCTATATTCGTAGCTGCTGATTCAGCAGATGCCTGGGTCAATAAGACTCTTCTGAAGATTGATGCAGAGGGACACCAGGAAGTCTCATCCGGTGTACCGCCTGATGCATTCTCTTCAACAGGCCAGCTATGGGGAAATCCTGTATACAGATGGGAAGAGCATGAGAAGACAGGATTCAGATGGTGGATAGACAGGATCCGGACATGCCTGACGCTGTGTGATGTTGTGAGGATTGATCATTTCAGGGGATTTGAGGCATGCTGGGAGGTCCCTGCAGGAGAGGCGACTGCTGAGAATGGACAATGGGTAAAAGGGCCTGGACAGAAGTTCTTCTCTGCAATAAAGGCAAGCCTTGGAGAGGATCTTCCGATAATCGCAGAGGACCTTGGCGTGATAACAGAGGATGTAGATGCACTGCGCATAGAGAACAGGCTTCCAGGGATGAAGATCATGCAGTTTGCATTCGGATTCAGGAAGGATGGATCCTTTGATTCCGGAAACGCATATCTGCCGCATAACTATGAGAAGGTATGCGCTGCGTACACTGGAACGCATGATAACAATACAACGCTTGGATGGTATCAGGAGCTGGATGACAGGACAAAGGATGCCATAAGAAGGTACTTCGAATGCAGTGATGACCGTGTGCTCTGGACAATGATGCGCTCTCTTCTCTCGTCATCTGCTGCATGGGTGATAATCCCGATGCAGGATATTCTTGGCCTTGGCAGTGAGGCGAGGATGAACACTCCATCCACGTGCGGCAGCTCCAACTGGTCATGGAGAATGAGGAGAGAGGACATCTCGAGTCCTTCGTTTGAAGGCATAGGATACTATAGCCGGCTATATGGCAGAACAGGCGTATGAATATAATTCTTTTCAGTGAAGGTGAGGATATCCTCAGAAAAGGCGACCCGCGCTCAGATCATATCAGGAGAGTACTGAAGCTTAAAGCCGGGGATTCATTCAGGGCCGGATTCATAAACGGCATGCAGGGAATGGCTCTTATCGAGGCTATGGACGATGATGAGATAAGACTGTCTTTCGCATTCAATGAGGATGGCTCAGCTCTTTATCCGATCACTATGATCATTGCCCAGGTCCGACCTATATGCATGAAGCGCATCCTGAGGGAGGCTGTTTCCCTTGGAGTCGGAAAGCTCATTCTGCCGGTCTCTGATCTTGGGGAGAAGAGCTATCTCTCATCATCTCTGTACCAGAAGGGTGAGTATAAGGATATTCTCCTTGATGGGGCAATGCAGGCAGGATTCACAGGGATTCCAGAGACAGACCTCACTCCATCGCTTGATGCAGCCATTGCCATTGATAAGAGCGATATGAAGATAATGCTTGATAATGTGATCGGCAGTGTTCCGCTCTCATCGCTGTCTCTTTCTGGTAGGAAAGTATCGCTTGCTGTCGGTCCGGAAAGAGGCTGGTCATCCAGGGAGAGGTCCCTTCTTCTTTCATCAGGCTACAGGCCATGCCTGCTTGGGGCAAGAATACTCAGGACAGAGACTGCTGCAGGCTGCTCAGCTGCTGTGGCTCTATCCAGAATGGGCATACTTTAAACTTTTCATTTCTGCTGATAGAATATGAAACCCTGTAGGAGATTGATATGCATTGTATAGTTCCTGAGGCAGAGGCTATCCTCGATAAGGAGTACCCTGTCCTCGACCATGGATTTGTGAGACTTGTTGATTATCT
Organism: uncultured Spirochaetales bacterium; assembly: GCA_934276695.1. GTDB lineage: Bacteria > Spirochaetota > Spirochaetia > Sphaerochaetales > Sphaerochaetaceae > Ornithospirochaeta. The sequence goes on along the minus strand of CAKQTF010000242.1, from coordinate 468 downwards.
TGGATCTGATCAGAGGATTGTTCAGTCTGCCCGTGTAAGCTATGGTGAAGGGACCAAATCCTTCCGTCAGGATAAGGGGCTGATCAACTATCTGCTCAGGAATGACCATACATCGCCTTTTGAGCAGGTTGTATTCACATTCCATGTCAAGATGCCTATCTTTGTTGCAAGGCAGTGGACACGCCATAGGACAGCCAGAATGAATGAGATCTCTGGCCGCTATTCAGTGATGAAGGATGAATGCTACGTCCCTGATCCTGATCATATTGCTCTCCAGAGTGAGGACAATAAGCAGGGAAGGAAAACAGAGCCTGTATCCGCAGAGGAAGCAGAGAGAGTCCGCGGCATACTTGAGAAGCAGAATGCATCAGCATTTGAGGCTTATCATGAGCTTCTTGATTCCGGCATTGCAAGGGAGATTGCCCGTATAGACCTTCCGCTTTCACTCTATACGGAGTTCTACTGGGA
>CAKQTF010000241.1 GCA_934276695.1 uncultured Spirochaetales bacterium | reverse complement strand
GTTATCGCTGCTAGCGGTTTGAAAATTTTAGTTGAACATAAGATTGATTTTGATAATAAAAAGAATCTCTTGATTGCAAGTGTGATCCTAGTATCAGGGATCGGTGGTTTGATGATTGACCTCGGTGGTCTTCAAATCACGGGTGTGGCAACGTCAACCATTCTTGGAATTGTGTTGTATCAAATCCTTCCAGAACCAAAAGCTGATGAGGCTTAGTCCATTCTGGTAGTGAAAAAGTTTGAATGGATTCAAACATTATAAAAAACGAGGAACAAACTCTGATGGCAGAGTTGGTGTTCCTCGTTTTTTTATTATGGATTGGATTTCCAAAGAGGCTTTTCCTTCATTAGTTGACTGCGTTTATTAAATGGTAATGATTGTTATCGTGGTGGAAGACCAAGGGCGATGCGCCCGTATCGGCTGATTCGTGTAATTTTCCAAGCGGGTGACCAAGTCACTTCAACCTTGACATCTTCGATCCCATCGATTTCCTTGAGGCGCGAAACGATTTCGATCGGAAGGCTCTCAGCACAGCTACAAGCCGTATCGGTAAAGGTCATAACCACCTTGCAAGTGCCGGCTTCATCTAGATGGATCTCGTAGATCAGTCCTAGGTTATAGACATCTAACTCAACATCGGTATCAAATACAAGCTCCAATTTTTCGATTAACGACTTCTCTAGTGCCAGGGCGCGGTCATTGATTTTGATATCCTCTCTCATCGCAAGATCCTTTCAGTGTAGTATGGCTTCCATTTTCTCATAATTCGGCTGATAAGGCAAGAAGAGAACGATGATTTAAACGTGTGGGACAAAGGAAATGCGGTCCAGCCTCCATTTCTCTTCGAATTTGTGGTAAAATAGAGGCAAAAGTAAGACAAAGGATGAAGGCTATGAAATTACAAAAACCAAAAGGGACCCAGGATATCCTTCCTGGCGATTCAGCGAAATGGCAATATGTAGAAGGATTTGCACGCAAGGTCTTTGCGCGATACAATTATGATGAAATTCGCACACCGATCTTCGAACATTATGAAGTCATCAGCCGTTCAGTAGGGGATACGACGGATATCGTTACCAAAGAAATGTATGACTTCTATGATAAGGGAGACCGTCATATCACGCTTCGTCCAGAAGGAACAGCTCCTGTTGTCCGCTCGTATGTAGAAAATAAACTCTTTGCGCCTGAGGTACAAAAACCAAGTAAGTTCTATTACATAGGCCCAATGTTCCGCTATGAACGTCCTCAAGCAGGTCGTTTGCGTCAATTCCACCAAATTGGGGTAGAATGCTTTGGATCGAGCAATCCTGCAACGGATGTCGAAACCATTGCCATGGCAGCGCAATTCCTGAAAGAATTGGGAATTGACAATGTAACCTTGCACTTGAACACCTTGGGAAGCCCTGCCAGTCGTCAAGCTTATCGTCAAGCCTTGATTGATTACCTCTTGCCAATGAAGGATCAATTGTCTAAGGACAGCCAACGTCGCTTAGAAGAAAATCCGCTTCGTGTTTTGGATTCAAAAGAAAAAGAAGACAAGGCAGCGGTTGAACAGGCTCCTTCCATCCTAGACTATCTAGATGAAGAAAGCCAAGCGCATTTTGATGCGGTTCGTCGGATGTTGGAAGACTTGGGGGTGGCCTATGTCATCGATACCAATATGGTGCGTGGCTTGGATTACTACAACCACACGATTTTTGAGTTCATTACAGAAATTGAAGGCAATGAATTGACAGTCTGTGCGGGTGGTCGCTATGATGGTTTGGTAGAATACTTCGGTGGCCCTGCGACAGCTGGTTTTGGATTTGGTATCGGTGTGGAACGGATCCTTCTCGTTCTTGAAAAGAAAGGCATTGAATTACCGATCGAAACAGGATTAGATGCCTATATTGCAGTCCTAGGAGATGAGGTCAATGAAGCAGCGCTTAGCTTGGTTCAAGCCCTTCGAATCCAAGGTTTCAAGGCAGAACGTGACTATCTTGGACGTAAGCTCAAGGCACAATTTAAGTCAGCAGATGTCTTTGCGGCCAAAGCCTTGATCACCATAGGAAGCAGTGAGGTTGAAAGCGGTCAAGTTACTGTGAAAAATAACCAAACTCGTCAAGAAGTAACGGTAGCTCTTGAAAAATTGAAGAAAGACTTCCCATCTGTTTTAGCAGAGTTGGGATTGGCTTGATCAAGTCTTGCAGACACCTGTAAAAGAGATTCGCATGGGAGTAGGAGCAAAGTCGTTGCGCCTGCTCTCTTTTATCTAGCTTCTGTTTGCCGACCTTTGCCAAGATTTGGCGAAAAGCCGTTAAATTTTCTGACATTTATGATATAATGAGAAGACTACTAGTAAAGGAATGAAACAGTCATGACATTAGTTTATCAATCAACACGAGATGAAAAAAATACTGTAACAGCTAGTCAAGCCATCCTTCAAGGATTGGCGACAGATGGCGGTTTGTTTACTCCAGTATCTTATCCTCAAGTAGAGCTGGATTTTGATACCCTCAAAGACGCTTCTTACCAAGAAGTGGCCAAGCTTGTTTTGTCAGCCTTTTTGGACGACTTTACAGCAGAAGAGTTGGACTACTGTATTTCTCATGCTTATGACAGCAAGTTTGATACCCCAGCTATTGCTCCTCTTGTCAAACTCGATGGGCAGTACAACTTGGAACTCTTCCATGGTTCAACCATTGCTTTTAAAGATATGGCTTTGTCGATCTTGCCTTACTTTATGACAACAGCAGCTAAAAAGCACGATTTGGAAAATAAAATTGTCATCTTGACGGCGACTTCTGGAGATACAGGAAAAGCTGCCATGGCAGGTTTTGCCG
>CAKQTF010000240.1 GCA_934276695.1 uncultured Spirochaetales bacterium | reverse complement strand
AGTCAAGCCTGATGAGACACTGTTTGTTGCAGATGCAATGACAGGCCAGGCAGCTGTTGATATCGCAAAGGAGTTCGAGGAAAAGGTAGGAATCTCCGGAGTTATCCTGACAAAGTTCGATTCAGACACAAGAGGCGGTGCTGCATTATCTCTCAGAAGTGTTGTCGGGAAGCCGATTAAATTCATCGGAACCGGCGAGAAGATGGAGGATCTTGATCCTTTCTATCCGGAAAGGATTGCATCACGGATTCTGGGAATGGGAGATGTTGTCTCTCTTGTCGAGAAAGCACAGGCCCAGTTTGATCAGAAAGAAGCAGAGAAGCTGCAGAAGAAGATGGAGAAGAACACCTTTGATCTGCAGGATTACCTTGACCAGCTCGATAAAGTCGAGAAGATGGGCAGCACAGAAAAGCTTCTTGAGATGATTCCTGGTGCAAAAGGCAATATCAGTGAAGACGATATAGATAAGACTGAGATGGCAAGAGAGAAGGCAATAATACTCTCAATGACAAGGTTTGAAAGAAGCAATTACAGGATAATCGGTCCATCCAGACGCAAAAGGATTGCAAAGGGAAGCGGAACATCTGTATCTGATGTGAATAGGCTTCTGAAGAAATTTGAGAAGAGCAAGCTGATGATGAAGAAGCTTGCAGGAAATAAAAAATTACAAGCTGCAGTCATGAAGCAATTTGGCATGTAGCTTTCATGTAGTATAAGGAGAATAACCGTGAGCACAACAATGAGACTAAAGAGACTCGGAACAAAGAAAAGACCTTACTATCGTCTTGTTATCCAGGACAGCAGAGTTGCAACAAACTCTAAGGTAATTGACGAAGTAGGAACATACCGCCCAGTTGAGAAAGACAATCAGGTATCACTTGATGAAGCTAAAGTTAAGAGCTGGATCTCAAAAGGCGTACAGGTATCCCCATCTGTAAAGAATATTCTCAATTCAAAGGGAATTGCTCTTGATCGCACTCAGGCATAACGCCTAAAGGAGCGATTAGATGGAGAAGGAACTAGTGGAATTTATGGTCAGGAGCTTAGTCGATAAGCCTGAAGAAGTGACAGTCAATGTGGTTGAGGGAGAAAAGTCAAAGGTCCTTGAGCTGCATGTTGCGGAAGAGGATGTCGGCAAGGTAATAGGAAAGCAGGGCCGTATAGCAAAAGCAATCAGGACAATCCTCTCTGCTTCTGCAACGAAAGGCGGCAAGCGCGCTGTTCTGGAGATTCTTGACTGATGGAAGCAAAGCTCCTCTCAACTGCGAAAATAGGCAAAACCCATGGAATCGAAGGTTTTCTTAATGTGTACTCCCTCTCTGGGGGATATGCTCATATCAGAAATCTTAAGACATGCATAGTGCATTTCCATGATGGTTCAGAGAAGAGCCTAGATATCCTGAAAGTAAGAGTGCATGGAGATCATGTGCTCTTGCTTTTTTCAGGATATGAGACTCCGGAAAAAGCAAAATGCCTTACAAATGGAATAATCAAGATAACGAGAGATCAGGCGCCTAAGCTCAGGAAAGGCGAATTCTATGTCGCAGACCTTTTCGGATGTGAGATTGTCGATGCTGACGGTAATAGCCTTGGTATAATCCGCTCTGTTTTTGATGGTCCTCAGTCTCTCATGTTCGAGGTACAGAAGCATTCTGACGGAAGAATATATCTTGTTCCGGATCTTCCTGTGTATGTAGGCAGGAAAATGATAGATGAAGGCAAGGTAGTCCTTCTGGCTACTGAGCTCCTATCCTGATGAAAAGCTGCTTTCAATGAAGATAACGGTCCTTACCCTTTTCCCTGAGATGATCAGGCCATTCTTCAGCTCCTCAATAATGAAGAGAGCTGTCGATAAGGGAATCATCTCATATGAGATAATCAATTTCAGAGAATTCTCAACAGGCTTCCATCATAAAGCTGATGATCTGCCATTCGGAGGCGGTGCCGGAATGGTGATTATGCCAGAACCGCTTGGCAAGGCACTTGATTCTGTCAGAGCATCAGAGAAAAGAGTCATCTTCCCAACTCCATCAGGAAAGTTATTCACTGAATCATACGCAGCAGAGCTTGCAGAAGAGGATGAGCTGGTTTTCATCTGCGGTCATTATGAAGGGATAGACCAGCGGATAATAGACAGGTACGTCGATGATGAGATATCGATAGGGGACTATGTGCTCTCAAGCGGAGAGACAAGCTCAATCGTGATCATCGATGCGCTTTACAGGCTTATCGACGGAGTAATAGCAGAAGAGAGCCTGGAAGAGGAAAGCTTCTGTGATAATCTCCTTGAATATCCTCAGTATACAAGGCCATCAAGGTATTGCAATGAAATGGTGCCTAGTGTATTATTATCAGGTCATCACGATAACATTGCTCGTTACCGTTATGACCAACGGCTGATAAAAACACTGCTCAATCGGCCGGATCTGCTCTCTCATGCCCCTCTCAGCATTAAAGAGCGAAAACAACTTTTAAATTTACTGATAAAGGAAGAGGTATTTTCGTAATGGATATCATCAGAGCTATTGAAGCAAAGCAGATCAAGGAAAATGCTGAGAATTTCAGCATTGGAGATACAGTAAAGGTTTTCTTTAAGATTGTTGAAGGAACAACAGAGAGAGTACAGGTATTCGAAGGCATTGTCATTGCAAAGAACAACAGTGGCATCAGAAAGACATTCACTGTAAGAAAGATCTCATATGGTGTCGGCGTCGAGAGGATATTCCCTATGCATTCCCCAAGAATCGAGAAAGTTGAGGTTGTAAGGAAAGGCCGTGTCAGAAGAGCTAAGCTTTATTATCTCAGAGATAGAGTCGGCAAGGCTGCAAAGG
>CAKQTF010000239.1 GCA_934276695.1 uncultured Spirochaetales bacterium | reverse complement strand
CTTCTCTTCTCAATCAGACTGTTGATTATGTTCGTGGAGATCTTTCACCTATATGTTAATGGAAAAGATCATAATAAGTGATACAAATATTCTTATTGACTTGATTTCCGTAGGCATGCTTGATTTACTTTTCTCATTGCCTTGTATTTTCTCTACAACTGATTTCGTAATCAATGAAATAATAAAACCAGAACAATCCATGCTGATTAATAAGTTTGTGGAATCAGGAAAACTTGATGTTATATCTTTCAGCTCGAATGAAATCATTGAAATCTACAGCCATTTTATCATCAAATACCAATAATGCATCATTCACAGATTGTTCTGTATGGTATTATGCAAAAAAGACAAACGGACGTCTTTTAACAGGAGATAACAAGCTCAGGAAATCAGCAGAAAAGGATAATGTAAAAGTTTCTGGAATACTTTATGTATTTGATAATCTTATCGAATATGGAATCATAGATGAAAAGAAAGCCTTATGCATAAAAACCAGAGACTTCCTATGGAAGAATGCCGAAATAGAATCTCAGGCTGGATTAATAATTGAATTCATAAAGTATTCATATACATAATAGCAGCAATTAATCCATACTTATCTATTTCTGAATCAAGATATCAAATCTCCTATCTACTATTATCATCCATTCTATGACTTTCAGATGCAATGCACAGGTCAGAGATGCAGACGCTTCCGTAATCTAAAATTGCGTAGATAAAGCATGTCCAAGTCTATATTTCATTGAAGCCATTTATCCCTGTGCTCCTTGAGGAAATCAATCATCGAGGCCTGGCTCAGCACCGCTGCTCCTGTCAGGAAGCGCTGATGCGATATCAACAGCATCCTGCAGTGTCTTTATGAGCATCCTCATCGAGCTGAGATCTGAATCAAAGTAATAGTAGTTCTTAGTGCCTTCGCTTCTCATATCAAGAATCCCGGCCTCCTTCAGGATCTGGAGATGATGAGATACAGCAGGTCTGGACAGATGCGTGCGCTCCGTGATCTCCCCGACACGGACGCCCATGCATTTATCCATCTGCATCATCTCGACAATCAGGTGCAGCCGGTTCTCATCGCCTATCGCAGTGAGGACCTTCCTGCACTTCTCAAATTCCCTAGCAAGATCCCTTATCCTCTCCCTCTCTTCCATCACCGGACCTTCTTCCCTGTAACTGCTTCAAAATGATATTTCACAATACCAAGATCAACCTTTGAATAAAACCCGAATCCGGATACAGCAGCAGATACATAATCACCATGAAGCTCAAAGATGAACTTCTGCTGGTTCATTGCTGTAGGAGCAAGCATCACTGCCTCCATTCCCTTTTTAAACCATTCAGGCATTTTCCCATCTGCCTTTGAAAGACTCTCAATCGGCTTGCTCTTATGCAGAGAGCCCTGTGTCATGCCATATCCGATAGAGATCAGGCACACTTCCTTCTCTCCGTCTCTGATCTCCGAAGCGCTCTTTCCATGAGTCATTGCAACCCAGCATGTATTAAGGCCAAGGGTCTGGGCTAAGAGCACAAGCCTTTCCCCATAATAGCCACAGAGCTCATCAAGCTTATCACCCTTTTTCCCTACAAGCGCAATATAATTCTCCACTCCTGCGAATTTCCCATAATGCGCCATCATAGAGTCAAAGCATTTAGGCTCATCATAGAAGATCTGTATATTCAGACCGCTCTCATCATTGATCTTCCTGATCTCATCGTTGAGAATATCCCTTTTGCTGGCCTCGATCTTCCTCTTTCCATCATACTGTCTCACGCTATGGCGTGCCTGCATTGCTTCTAAGATATCCATATTAGTGCTCCTATTTGTTTAAGTATTTAAACGATTAAACTAATAGTAATACAATAAGATGTAAAAGGAAACATACAGAAAACAAAAAAGCCCCAGCAATGAAGCTGAGGCCAGAGTTAACTGGATGGTTCCTGTCCTACTCGTATGAAAGAGCCTGGATAGGATCAAGCTTTGCAGCCTTCCGCGCCGGATACCAGCCGAAGAAGATGCCGACGAAAGCAGAGAAGCCGATTGCGACTCCGATTGCAATCCATGAATAGTGCATTGTCCACCCAGCAGCAGATACGACTGCATAGGAAAGGATCGTGCCGAATGCAAGCCCTAGGAATCCGCCAACAAGCGTAAGCGTGATCGACTCCACCAGGAACTGTCCCTGGATTGTCCGCGGAGTTGCACCAAGTGCCTTCCTGACGCCGATCTCCCTCGTCCTCTCGACAACGGAGACAAGCATTATATTCATTATCCCTATGCCACCTACAACCAGTGAGATTGCGGCTATTGCTGCCAGGAATATTGAGAATGTCTTCGTTATGCTGTTCGTCATCTCAACAATCTGTGATGGGGAATAGACCATATAGTAGTCATCATCTCCTAAGAGCTCATATAGGTAATCCTTGACATTATCAGCAACAACCGTCGCATCGTATCCATCACGCACCTTAAGAGTATATGCAGATACCTGTGATACCTTCCTGAAGCGCTGATCATATGTGTTGTATGGAATATAAGCAGAGCTGTTATAGGAAGCACCAAGCGTTGTATCCTTATCCTCTATGACGCCGACAACAAGGTATTTCTTTGACTGGTTCCTGAATATTGATACATAGGAGCCGACAGCCCCGCCTGCAGGGAACAGGTCCTCTGCAAGATCATGGCCAAGGACAACAACCTGCTTCCTGTTTATATTATCAAGGGCTGTGAAGGCATCGCCTTCCTGGAATGACAGGACATTTGCTGAGAAGAAATCAGAAGTGACACCGTTAATGGAAGCGGACTTTATCTCCTGCCCATAGCGTATGTTGGCATTTGATGATACAGATACTATGACGTTCTCTAT
>CAKQTF010000238.1 GCA_934276695.1 uncultured Spirochaetales bacterium | reverse complement strand
ACTGAATACCAAGAGATCTATATCACTGATCCTCTCGTCCACGATTATATTATCTGTATTCCACAGAACTGCAGCTGCATCATCTATAAGAGAGAAATCGAAATTCAGGTAGTCATCTGAGAGCGCACCATTTTCATAGTACTCAAGATCAGAAGATACTGTCTTCTCAAGGCTGATAACCTGACAGCCTGCCATCTCAAAGCATGATACAAGACGGCTATATGCATCGCTCTTTGTATCATCACGCCATGCAATAGCAACAGTATACTGATTCCTGCTCTCATTCAATGACGCACAGCCAGTGAATAGTGCAACAGCTGCAATAATCAATATCAGGAATCTCTTCATTTTTCATGCCTTCTTCCATCAATTACTGCCCACACGAGGACTGCAGCAGTGGCCACAATGGTTACGATGGCTATGCTCTTGTTGTATACAGTCTCCTGGAGCTTCTCTCCCTTGAATACAGACGGCAGCGGCACAGGATCGAATGCGATCCCATTATCCTGGCATAGCTGTTTGACACTCAGCAGATTGATCACAGGGATTCCCCTGGCTGCAAACTCATAGTTAAGCCCTCTGTCAGGTGTGTCAGGAATCTTCGGAGGATCTAATACAAGGCCTCTCGGGAAAGCAAGCGTATATGAGCTTGTGCCATTGTTGACAGAAGCACCTCCGATATTTATGAAAAGCTTCACATCATCCGTATACAGCTCCAGCCTTCTCTGAATGCTCTCCTCAAGCGTATCCTTGAAAATCACCTCTGCGCCTGTCCGCACTGCGGCTTCCTCACACAGGCGGAGTGATAGCTCAGCGCTTCCCTCATAGAACATTCCTTCCAGTATCCCGCCGCCTCTGTCATTGACACTTCCAGGAGATACTGCAAGCAGATCAAAATCTGCAAATCCTCCGGCTTTGAGATCCTCGACTATATTAAAGATGTTGTACTCAACACGTGTTGCTCCATGCATGCTGGCACCGACAGAGGCAATGAGCTCTGTATGCAGGCCCATCTCTGTCGCAGCCGTAAGAGCAGCAATTACAAAGCCAGGGAAAGATCCCGTAGCACCGATTGCAATTGAATCGCCCTTCTTCAGCCCTGCCTGATAGAAATACCTGATCATAGCAGATGCAAAGAGCGGATTGAGCGTTGATCTCTTGGCGTTCTCATCACCAGGAGTTGATGTGAGCTCTGTGAACTCAGGTCCAAGGAGCCCTGTCTGGTTAAGATCCTCAGCCTCAATCTCAATCCCTAATGACAGAATCCTCTCCTTCAGATATGCCTCTGCATTCTCCATTCTCTCTGCAGCCTGAATCTGAAGATCCTCATACTCCTCTGCTGTCTTCTCTGCTGAGATATAGACAGCAAGGATGCCAGCAAGGAGGATAAGAGGGATTGCAATAAGAAATGGTTTTCTGATCCTGATTGCCATATCAGCCTCCAATGATTACCAGAAGCCTGATAACCACAGTAATTGCAAGTATTGTTATAAGTGTCTTCAGAATGCCCTGCTTTTCCATATCCGAAGCAATAAGGCCTGGGACAATATAACCGATCATCCTGAAATCCATTCCATATGAAGAGAATAGAATCGCACTCTTATCGAGGAGCCAGACAGAGATCAGTGACAGCACTAATGAAAGTGCAAATCTCCTGCGTCCGTAGAGGATTATGAAATGCTGAAGCAGCCTGACCACAAGAGCTATCGCAACCGCAATCACAAGAGTTGAAGCAATCCTTGTCGGCTCATGAAAGAAATATGCAAGATAGCCTGCGGAGACAAGACCGCCAGTCAGCAGACCTATGAATTCTGTGCAGATAAAGCTCATCAGCACACTGAGAGCTACAAGATTGAAAAGCATTATGACTCCTTCTCAAATAGGGCTATGAGCTTCTCGCCATCCCCTTTTATATTTCCAAGACCGACAAACAGGCTATCTGAACTTCCTGTTATAATCCTATGAAGCGCTTCTGGCGTTACTGCCTCACTCTCTGCAATCTTATTGAAATGCCATCTTACCTTCCTGCTGTAATCGCCTATGACATATACTTTCCTTACTGAATCATGATTATGCTCAAGCACTTTCATGAAAAGTCCTATTCTGTATTCCCTGTCCTTCCTGCTGTTATAGATCAGATAAAGATCGCGCCCATCCGAACTCCACTTCCTTACAGCAGCATCCATGCATGATAGGTCATTTATGCTGAAGGAAGGGACAAAAAGCGAATTCTGTCCAGCTGTGAAAGGAGCAAGAAGCCCCTTATCCGGTACAAAGCCTCTTATCCCTGCCTCAAGAGCAGATTCCGGAATGCCTAAATCCTTTAGGACAGCAGATGCAATCGCAATCGCAGAAGGATGGATTCCATTGACCTCATCTGCACCAGCAGGGATCCCTACATAATGCACATCCGGAAAGCCATCATAGAAATGCTCTGTAACATACAGCCTTGCATTCTCCGGCACTGACTGTCTCAGGACAGCGGCTGTGCTCTCTCGTGTATCGCCCATCTCTGGGACATGATCAACAAATGTATTCACAATAACAGCTATCCCTGGCCTGACAAGCGAATCCCGGAATGCCTTCTGATTCTCTTCCTGCAATGCCATGCATTCCACAACAGCGCATTCAGCCTCATCATCAGCTGCTATCCGGAAGAACTTTATTATCTCATAGACCCTAGCGCTCCTATGCCTGATCACGCTTTCGATGCTGCCATCAGGATGTATTACAGCAGCTTCAGACCCGGTAGTCCGTCCGATTGTCTTCATGCCCGATGCATTAAGAGATGCAACAAGAAGCCTCGTAAGCGTTGTCTTGCCACGTGTGCCGTTTACAAGGATTCTTATTGGGACCTTCCTAAGA
>CAKQTF010000237.1 GCA_934276695.1 uncultured Spirochaetales bacterium | reverse complement strand
GTGTAGCTCCGGAGGAGAAAGGGTTTAATACACCAGAGTTTGCCCTGGTTAGCTCCTGGGGATAGGATGTCAGAAGTGCCCTCGTGATGAATGACAGCGCGTTTATTTAGAAGATGTTATCCCAGGCGCTGCGGGGCGGCATCTGAGGCCCGCAGAGGGTGTAGCTGAAAACCACAGATTTGGATTGAGATGGAGACTTCCACTCACTCATGAGATCCTATTATGCAAATTTTAAAGGTTTTTCATTTTTGCGAGATAGAGATGGATATATCTCCCTTTACAACTTCAAGTATTACACTTTTATTTTCGATATATCGAAAACTATTTATTTTAACCCTTGTATTTTTCGATATACCGAAATATACTTAATTCATGAGCATTGTCCGTTCTGTATATCTTGAAAGAATTGTCCCCTTTATCAATAAGCCCGTGGTAAAAGTTATTACAGGTATTCGCCGTTGCGGTAAATCTGTAATGATGGAACAGATCCAGGATTTTATCATTAGGAATGGCGTTAATCCTTATAGTATGCTCTTCCTTAATTTCGAGTCCATTACGGATGAAAGAGTAAAATCTTTTGAAAGTGTGACTGCAGCAGTAAATGAACTTAAACGCAGGCTTGAAGATGGTGACAAGCTGTATCTTTTTTTTGATGAGATCCAGGAACTGGCAGGCTGGGAAAGACTTATAAACTCTTATCTTATTGATTTCAGCTGTGATATCTATATTACCTGTTCAAATGCAAAACTGCTTTCCGGGGAACTGGCAACTTATCTTGCGGGGCGGTATGTCGAAATAAAAATGCATCCATTTAGTTTTGCAGAAAGCTATGAAGCTTTGCAGGAATTGAAGGGCAGCGGAATTACTGCAGAACAGGCTTTTGAAACGTATGTCACAACTGGCGGTTATCCATTCCTTTACAATTTTGATTTTAATGATGCACAGAAAAAACAGTATCTGGATGATATTTTCAATTCGATTATCCTTAAAGATATTTGTGACCGTTATAAAATCAGAGATATTTCCCTGCTTAAATCCTTGATCACTTTCTTTATTGCAAATATCGGAAACACTTTTTCTTCATCAAGTCTTATTAAATATCTTAAAAACGAAAAGCGTTCCATTTCCACAGAAACTGTCTATAACTATCTGGAATATTGCCAGGAAGCCTGTCTTCTGCATCTTGTTCCCCGTCAGAATCTGAAAGGCAAAGAAATCCTTTCTACTCAGGAAAGAATCTATATTACAGACCACGGAATCCGCCAGAGTCTGTTTATGGAAAATCAAAAAGATATTAATCAGATTCTTGAGAATATTGTTTACATTGAACTGCTTCGACGGGGTTATAATGTAACTATAGGTAAAACAAAATCCCAGGAAATTGATTTTGCCTGCCAGAATATAAATGGAACTGCATATTTTCAGGTGTGCTACCTTCTTGCCAGTGATGAAACTGTCCAGCGGGAATTTGGTGCCTATGACAGCGTGAAGGATAATTATCCTAAGTATGTTTTATCTCTGGATAAGTTTGATTTTTCACAGAACGGAATTATCCATAAGAATCTGATTGACTGGTTGTTGGGGAAATAGACGTGAATCATGTCCATTCATAACGGAAATGCATTAATAGAATTATTCCTTGGCAATATGGACTGGGATTATGTTTCTGGTCCTGACATTGAGTGGGGCTGGAAATCTCCTTTGCATGATTCTGTTCTGGAAGAGGTAAAAGCTAATTTCAAAATGCGGTTTTGGGAATGCGGACAATTTTTTGGACCAAAGCTATAGATTTATTCTCCTTGTTCTTCAATCTGAATTCAAGAGGGCTTAAATCTCCGAGTGATAGCTTTATCCTCTTCTCATTATACCAGTGGATATAATTATCCAGTTTCTCTATGAATTCATCTACAGTGATATTATTCCAGCTTCTGTTGTAGAGTATCTCATTTTAAAGTCTTCCGAAGAATCCCTCACATGCTGAATTGTCAGTAGAACATCCTTTCTTGGACATGGATCCTGTTAGGTCTGCATTGTTCATCATATCAATCCAGCTAGGCCATCTATAATGGCATCCTCTGCCTGAATGTATAATAGGAGACTTTTCACTTGTTCTGTACAGTGAGCCATGGATTTTGTTCGATAGGGATCAAGTAAAGGATTCTGATAAAACAGTTAGTGAAGCTCTGGGGAAAGAGATAAAGGTAGGATGGGCCAATCCTTGTATTGAGGTATGGTTCAGTGCCTATTGGGGACAGCTGACTGCAGTTGTGGATTCTGTATCATGCTGAAGAGTTTTTTCACACAAGTTCAAGAATTCTACAGGTCATGATTATGAAAAGCCTGATAGACTTATATACCAGAAACTATGTTGTTATGGCGATGAATCATATGCTATAGGGATTGCACAGAAAAAGCTTGAAGATCATATGTGTAAGAATATTCTGAATCCGTCAGAGATGTATCCATGTAACAGACATTTGTTTGTAGATGAGATTAGCAACAAGATAAAGCATTAAGGATTTCCTCTTGTATATCTAGAATCTTATTATAAAAATTTACCTATGAGGTTAATTATTTCGATTGACATGCGTTACTTGATGTTTTAATAATATATTTACCTTAGAGGTAAATTCATTGAAGAGATAATGAATTGGAAATAACATATAAAACACGTTCGATTGAAAAGGTATGCACCATTGCTGATGAAGCAATAAAGAAATATGGTCTGGAAATGGCCCAAAAAATTCATAATCGCATAGACATAATATCTGCCGCTGCTTCGGTTGAAGAAATTATTAAATCCCGCATTGGAAGATGTCACCCGTTAAAAGGCAATAGAAATGGTCAATATGCAATGGATTTGGTTCAGCC
>CAKQTF010000236.1 GCA_934276695.1 uncultured Spirochaetales bacterium | reverse complement strand
CATTCCTGTCCCATCATAGCTGTGTCCGGTATGACTGATCACATCAGTCCTTGCCGCACCTCAGAGCGTGCATGTGAAGACTGTCTCACCATCATCGGCACACATAGACTCGGCAATAACCTGGTATCCATCCCATATATGCTCATGCTCTGTCATGCAGCCTGTTGCAGCAAGAAGCATGGCTATAAACAAAAATACCAGAGATCTTTTCATTTTATTACTCCGACATAAATAGTGTCAGATTTTTTGCATTTTATATAATTTATTTACGCTGAAACACCATGAGCATATCTATTCAAAGGTTATATTCACGCCTTACTAGACTAAAAAAGCAAATACACATTTAATAATGCTATGACATATTATTTCGATAATGCAGCAACCACAGCACTATCATGCAGAGCTGCAGAAGCATATATGAAAGCAGCATCTGATTTCCCAGCGAACCCATCATCAATACACAGGGAAGGACAGAAGGCGAAGGCGGAGCTTGAAAGGCTCAGGGCATCCTGTGCAGAGCTTCTTTCAGTCAGTCCGGATAACCTTTATTTCACAAGCGGAGCAACTGAGTCGATCGCATGCTTCTTCTCTTCCCTGCTATGGCAGGAGCCTGGCACACTGATATCAACAAGAATCGAGCATGAAGCTGTCTCTTCCTGGTTCCCGCTGCTTGAAAGATATGGATGGAGGATAGAGTATCTCAAGGCACGCAGTGGCTTTGTGAGCCCGGAGGAGCTCAGATCAAAGCTCAGCAGCGATGTGCGTGCTGTCGCAGTCATGAACACGAATAACGTTATTGGAGCTATAGAGCCTATTGCAGAGCTAGCAGAAGCCATCCGAGAATACGAGAAGGGAATCAGGCATAGGATACAGTTCTTTTCAGATTCCGTTCAGGCACTTGGAAAGACAGGGCTTGACCTGTCTTCATGCGGCGCGGATGCCGCCTCATTCTCGGCACACAAGGTCAATGGTCCACGTGGCGTCGGGCTGCTGTATCTCAGATATCCGGAGAGATTCCGTGCCGCAGCACCTGCTGGCGGACAGGAGAGAGGAAAGAGAGGAGGAACAGAGAACCTTGCAGGGATTGCAGGATTTGAAGCAGCTCTCAGGGAATGGATGGAGCACAGGACTGAGAATGAGGAAAGAATAGCTGAATGCAACTCTTATCTCAGAAGCGGGATATCATCCCTCGGGTACAGGATACTGTCACCGGATCATGACTGCACGCCATATATCCTATCAGTATCACAGGATCTCCCATCTGAGGTATTCACCCGCATTCTGGCAGACAGGGGAATCTGCGTATCATCCGGATCCGCATGCTCTAACAATGCAAAGGGAAAGAGCGAGGGTATTCTCGAGGCAATGGGAATCAGGAGACAGGACGCAAGTTCTGCAATCAGGATATCATTCTCAAAGGATCACTCGATTGAGGATGCGGAACAGCTGATGAAGGCATTTGAGGAAATAAGAAGAAATGGCTAAGAAACTATATCTGGTTAAAGAAGGTGAGATATCACTTAAGGGCGGGAACAGGGCTCTCTTTGAGAAGAAGCTTAGGACAAACATAAAGGATAAGCTCAGGCCTTACCACTCACATGTTGAAAAGCAGAAAGGCCGGGTATTCGTATATACAGATGAGGAATGCCCTGATGATGTCATAGAGAAGGCAATCAGGACAACATTCGGAGTCACTGGATTTGCAAGGGCATACATCGCAGATAAGACTCCGGAGGCAATTCTGAAGAAGGCCGAGGAGATTCTCAGAGATAATCCATTCGGAGAGAAAGGAAGCTTCAGGATTGAGATCAGGAGGGAAGATAAGTCATTCCCGAAGCGGAGCATAGAGATGGCATGCATCCTTGCCGATGCTGTTGCAGAGAGGTATCCAGAGCTCACTGTAGACCTGAAGAATCCTGATTACATACTCACATGCGAGATACGTCAGGAAGTATACATATACACATCTTCAGAAAAGGGTCCAGGAGGGCTTCCGACAGGAACTGCAGGGCGTGGTATTCTCCTTCTCTCTGGAGGAATAGACAGCCCGGTGGCTGCATACAGGATGGCGAAGCGCGGAATGAAGCTTGACTGTGTGTATTTCCATGCATATCCATATACATCTGAGCTGGCACTTGAGAAGGTCAGGAAGCTTGCCTCCCTTGTAGCCCCTTATCTTCAGGGAACCAGGCTTTATGTTGTTCCGTTCACAAAAGGACAGGAGCATATAAGGGATAATGGCTTTGAGGATGAGACAACGCTGATGTTCAGGGCATCAATGATGAGGACTGCAGAGAGAATCGCAGCAAAGACAGGGGCTCCTGCAATAGTCACAGGAGAAGCGCTTTCACAGGTCGCAAGCCAGACACTTGATGCTATGGCATTCACTGATTCAATGACGGATCTTGTTGTCCTCAGGCCGCTTGTAGGCCTTGATAAGGAAGAGATAATCAAAGAAGCAAAGGAAATCGGGACCTATGAGACATCCATACTCCCTTATGAGGACTGCTGTGTGGTCTTCTCACCCAAGCACCCTATAACAAAGCCTGTGAAAGACACAGTCAGACGGCATTATGAGGCACTTGGGATGGAGCAGTTCATTGAAGAGGCAATAGCCAATACTGCTGTCTTCAGATTCAATGCAAAGGGAGAAGAGACCGAAGATGAAGAGAATTGCTGAATTCATCAGAAATGAGAAGATGCTCACAGCAGCAGCCATCCTTGCCCTTCTGTCTCTTCTCGTCTCCCCTCTTACCGGAGAGAGGATAGTCAGCCTTCCATGGAGTACGCTTTCATCTCTTCTGCTGCTTTTCATCTCTCTTGAAGGATTCAGGAAAGAGAATCTGTTCAGCCCGCTCGAGCGCATGCTTGGAAG
>CAKQTF010000235.1 GCA_934276695.1 uncultured Spirochaetales bacterium | reverse complement strand
GGAGCAGCCTTGCCTACATCAATCCAGTGCTGGAAGTAGTCACCCATGTTGTATCCGCAGAATGGAAGCATTGCGAATGGATCTCTTCTGATTGTTCCAGCCTTGACATCAAGTGTAGCAGCTGTGACCTCAGAACCAACGATTGAACCAAGGAATACACCATGATTCCAGTTTCTGGACATATGCACAAGAGGAATTGTTGAAGGTCTTCTTCCGCCGAACAGGATAGCAGAGATAGGCACTCCTGCAGGATCCTCCCACTCAGGAGCAATGCATGGGCACTGGTAAGCAGGTGCTGTGAATCTTGAATTCGGATGAGCAGCAGGCTTCTGTGTCTTGTCTTCCTTGTTCTGGATCCATTCATTACCATTCCAGTCAATCAGCTTGCCCGGTGCATCATATCCGATTCCTTCCCACCATACGTCCTTATCCTCTGTGAGTGCAACGTTTGTGAAGATTGTGTTCTTTGATGCTGCCATAAGAGCATTGTAGTTCGACTTAGCAGATGTGCCAGGAGCAACGCCGAAGAATCCTGCTTCTGGGTTGATTGCATAGAGCCTTCCGTCCTTGCCAGGCTTCATCCATGCAATATCATCACCGACTGTATGGACCTGCCAGCCTGGGAGTGTAGGAATAAGCATTGCAAGGTTTGTCTTTCCGCATGCTGATGGGAATGCGCCTGTGATGTACTTGCTCTTTCCCTCTGGGTTTGTGACCTTCAGGATAAGCATATGCTCTGCAAGCCAGCCTTCATCACGTGCAAGCACTGTTGCGATACGGAGGGCAAGGCACTTCTTTCCAAGGAGGGCATTTCCGCCGTAACCAGAGCCATATGACCAGATCTCTCTTGTCTCAGGGAACTGTGAGATATACTTGCTGTCCATTGGAGCGCATGGCCACTTACCATTGTCGCTCTCGCCTTCAGCAAGCGGCTTTCCGACAGAGTGGAGACATGGAACGAAATATCCATCTGTTCCAAGAAGGTCAAGGACTTTCTCTCCTACTCTTGTCATAATCATCATATTGTTGACAACATAAGCGCTGTCTGTGATCTCAACGCCAAGCTTTGAGATAGGAGAACCAAGAGGACCCATTGAGAATGGGATGACATACATTGTCCTGCCCTTCATGCATCCTTTGTAAAGACCAGTCATGGTCTTCTTGAGCTCTACAGGGTCAATCCAGTTATTTGTAGGACCAGCATCCTCCTGCTTCTCAGAAGCAATAAAAGTTCTCTTTTCAACACGAGCTACATCAGATGGATCAGAGTCGAACAGAACACAGCCTGGCTTCTTCTCCTCGTTAAGACGAACACAGAGACCAGCTTTAACCTGGAGGTCAATAAGTTCATCATACTGCTTCTTTGAACCGTCGCAGATTACGATCTGGTCTGGAGTGGTAAGCTTTGCAACTTCGTTGATCCACTCTACCAGCTTTGCATGCTTGAGATCTTCAACTTTCATTTATTTCTCCTCTAGCATAGGAAAACCTATGCCTATTGTCTGAATAAAGAATAATGATAAAAGCTATAATTATCAAGAGTTTATATTACTGTAAAGATAAAGTTTTATCGATTAAAGACAAAAGCTACAATTCCTTTTGCAGACTGATTTAAAGAGATGCCAGCAGATGGCAGATCAGCATCTGGCCGCGGAGTGAACAAACGCCGCTATCTGTGGTATATTAGCTCTATGACTGAACTTGCGATCCCTGCAGGAAAGCTGGAGAATGCAATCGTTGCATACCGGCATGGAGCAGATGCTGTTTATTTTGGAATGAAGGACTTCTCTGCAAGGAAAGGAGCAGGAAACTTCAGTGAGACAGACCTTTCAAAGATATCATGCCTAAGGGATGAGCTTAGGAGAAAATACTATATAACAATCAACACACTGGTTGATGATTCAAGGCTAGAAGAGCTTTATGGCACACTGAAGATGGTATCCAGATACAATCCGGATGGGATCATTGTGCAGGACCTTGGAATAGCATCCCTGATCAGACGGGATTTTCCTGAGCTCCCGCTTCATGGATCGACCCAGCTTGCTGTGCATACGGTATCAGGAGTAAGAGAGCTTAAGAGGCTTGGCTTTGAGCGTGCAGTGCTCTCAAGGGAGCTTAATCTTGATGAGATAAGGAATATAAGAAGAGAATGCCCTGATATAGAGCTTAAGGTATTCATACATGGCGCTCTCTGCTATGGCTTCTCTGGCCTATGCATGGCAAGCCGCATGATAACCGGAAGATCCGCAAATGAGGGAGAATGCGCACAGGTATGCAGAACATACTTCAGAGACAGGTCAACAGGCAGGAACATATTCCCTTTCTCACTCTGCGACATGCAGGCCGGAGAGCTTGTGAAGGAGCTTCAGGAAATAGGGATTGACAGCCTGAAAGTCGAAGGAAGGCTCAAAGGCAATGAATATGTTGCAGCTGTGACCGATTACTACAGAGCGCTGCTTGATGGAAAAGACGCAGAAAGCCTTGAGCATCCTGTGGCTGTATCATTCAGGAGAAAGGAATCTGAAGGCTACCTCAGCTACTGCGGCCCAGGACACAGCGTACTAACAACAGGCAGCTACACAGGACATCTCGGAGAGGCCATAGGAAGAGTGATCAGCTCCGGCAGGTCATCAATCAGAGCAGAGCTATGCTGCCGCATCAATGACAGGGATGGCCTGATGGTGCTTATCAGCGAGGGGCCCTACAGGTTTCCTGCAAAGATAATCAGCAAAGATAGCGGAAGCTATACCATCAGGAATACTGAAGGCAGACAAGTGCCAGCAGGGACTATGATATACAGGATATCAGATTCATCCCTGAACCAGAGGATCCCATCATCAGATATCCCTTTAAGAAGGAATGATATAGAAATAGAG
>CAKQTF010000234.1 GCA_934276695.1 uncultured Spirochaetales bacterium | reverse complement strand
GGTCTCCACATAGGAGGCCTTTTTCATTCAGCTGATCAGCTGGGATGCATCGCAGATATCCATAATAAGATGGTCTTCCCCCTTCAGCCCCGGTAAATCTTCTTGGAATCCTCAATGCTAAAAGGAATTATGTTATGGCAGATAAGATAATCATACATGGTGCACGAGTGCATAATCTGAAGAACATTGATGCAGAGATCCCTCTTAATAAGCTTGTTGCGATTGCGGGAGTTTCAGGATCAGGAAAATCATCTTTAGCGCTTGGAGTCCTCTATTCAGAAGGATCAAGGCGCTATCTTGAATCACTATCAGCATATACCAGGCGTCGCATGACAGAAGCAGCAAGAGCCGATGTGGACGAGGTATTATACATACCGCCAGCACTTGCACTGCATCAGAGACCGGGAATACCAGGAATCAGAAGCACATTCGGAACAGGGACTGAGCTTCTGAACTCAGTGCGGCTGATGTACTCAAGGCTTGCATCACACAGATGCCCTAATGGGCACTATGTAAAGCCATCAATGAATACAGCAGCAGGGCTTCCGCTTATATGCCCGGAATGCGGAGAAAGCTTCTATGCGCCATCTGCTGAGGATCTGAGCTTCAACAGCACCGGTGCATGCAGACGCTGCGGCGGAACCGGAACAGTGAGGACTGTTGATATAAGCACGCTTGTCCCAGATGATAGCCTTAGCATCGATGAAGGGGCTGTTGCGCCATGGAAATCACTGATGTGGTCACTGATGACAGATGTATGCAGAGAGATGGGAGTGCGTACTGATATACCGTTCAGGGATCTTACAGACAGAGAGAAGGACATCGTCTACCATGGGCCTGCAGAGAAGAAGCATATCTTCTATCAGTCAAAGAAGACAAACCAGGCCGGAGAGCTTGATTTCACATACTATAATGCCATCTATACTGTTGAGAATGCACTGTCAAAGGTTAAGGATGAGCAGGGAATGAAGAGAGTCGAGCGCTTTCTCAGGTTCGACACATGCCCAGACTGCCATGGCTCCAGGCTCAGCGATAGCGCAAGAGCTCCTAAGATAAGCGGCATAGGCTTTGATGAAGCATGCCGCATGACAGTAGCAGAGCTTATCCAGTGGACAGCATCAGTGCCTCCTTCCCTTCCAATCGAAATGAGAGAGATGGCAGAGAATATAATAGAAGCCTTCAGTGATACTGCAGGAAGGCTGATTGGCCTCGGTCTCGGATATCTCTCACTCGATAGACCGACTTCAACGCTATCAACAGGAGAGCGGCAGCGCATGCAGCTTGCAAGGGCTGTCAGAAACAGGACGACAGGAGCACTCTATGTGCTTGATGAGCCGTCAATCGGACTCCATCCTGCAAATCAGAAAGGCCTGTATGACCTGATGCGGGATCTTATAGCCGATGGCAACTCTGTCATCCTTGTAGATCATGATACTGAGCTCATCAGGAAAGCTGACTGGCTTATTGAGCTTGGACCGGATGCAGGAGAAAGAGGTGGAAGGATAATCGCAGAAGGACAGATACACAGCATAGAGGATAACAGCCAGTCCAGAATCGGCCCTTTCCTGAAAGCTTCCCCTTCACGCAGGAGAGCTGTGATAAGCAAGGATGATCTATTCGCGAATGGAAGAATAGAGATAGAGACAGACAGCATACATACAGTGAAGCCTCTTAAGGCAGAGATCCCTATTGGACGGATGACAGCAGTCACAGGAGTATCCGGATCCGGAAAGACAACGCTCATTCTTGAAAGCCTCATCCCCGCACTCAGGGCAGCGGAGACTGGCAGCATGATGCCTGATCATATAGTGAAGCTGGATGCAGGCGGGATAAACCAGGTGAAGCTCATAGATGCATCGCCTATAGGAGTAAATTCAAGATCAACAGTTGCAACATATGCAGATATACATGATGAACTCAGAAAGACATTCGCAAAGACCGATGAAGCCCGGAAATCCGGTTTAAAAGCCGGTGATTTCTCATACAATACAGGGAGCCTCAGATGCCCTCTCTGCGATGGAACCGGGGAGATAAGCCTTGATGTGCAGTTTTTACCTGATGTGGATATAGAATGCCCTGAATGCCATGGATCACGGTACAGCAGGAAAGCAGATGAAGTGCACTATTCAGGGCTCACAATCTCTGATTTCATGGATATGGATGTAAGCAGGGCACTTGCAGCCTCAGAATGCCCGAAAGCTATCCGCGATAAACTGAAGACACTTGAAAGCCTTGGAATCGGATATCTGAAACTCGGAGAAGCAACTCCTGGGCTATCAGGAGGAGAAGCACAGAGGCTAAAGCTTGCAAGCGAGATGGGAAAGAGCCAGAAAGGCTCACTCTTTGTCTTTGACGAGCCATCCATCGGACTCCATCCTATTGATGTGCAGAACCTGATCTCTGTCTTTGATACGCTGATCAGAAACGGTGCGACTGTGATTGTAATTGAGCATGACATGGACATAGTCAGGAATGCTGACTACATCATAGACATGGGTCCTGGTGGCGGCAATGATGGAGGCATAATCGTCGCATCAGGCACACCTGATGAGATAAAGAAGGCAACAGGCAGCAGGACTGCAGAGTTCATCTGAGAGCGGATTATAACTGCTCTCTGTATTCCTGAGGAGTGCATCCATAGATTCTTCTGAAGCGTGAGCAGAAATACTGGGCGTTCGATATGCCAACAGCAGCCGATATCTCGTAATTCCTCATCTGCGTTGTCTTCAGAAGCCTGCATGCCTCAGTAAAGCGCAGATCTGTAAGATACTGTGAGAAAGAAATCCCGTTCTTCTTTTTGAAGATTGCGCTCAGATATACCGGTGACTTAGCCATATAATCACCTAGGACAGTGAGTGAAAGCATAGGATCCCTGTATTTT
>CAKQTF010000233.1 GCA_934276695.1 uncultured Spirochaetales bacterium | reverse complement strand
GATCCTTGCCATGCCATCCTTTATCTCGATCTCTGTCGGGCCGAGATCGCCTTCGACGCTGAACACTCCGTCCTTATCGAGCGGAAAAGAGTAGATTCTGTCTCCTGCCTTCACTTCTAGCGAGGCTCCCTTCGCTGGTGAATGGGTCAGTGATATCAGTATGATCACGGCTGATGCCGCATATACCGCATAATCTGCTATCCTCAGCTTTTTCTGCATGCATTAACTATAGCAGTTAATGCTGAAAACGTGTAGTTTGAGTGTATTTATTTAGCTTTCTCTTGCCTTATTCAAGGCTAGAGGCGAAACTTGTCAGTATGAAGCTGATTTATGTTGTTGAGGATCATGAAGTCATAAGGAGCGGCGTTGTCCAGTATCTTTCGCTCTCTGGATATCAGGCAGAGGGGTTCAAGTGCCTGAGTGATGCAAAAGCGGCGTTTGAGTCCAGGACTCCGGATCTCCTGATCCAGGATGTGATGCTTCCTGATGGTGATGGCTTTTCATTTGTCAAGGAGCTTAAGGCACGTACTCCGAAGCTTCCTGTCATCTTCCTGACTGCCAGGATTGACGAATCTGACAGGATCCTTGGATTTGAGCTCGGTGCAGATGATTATATCGTGAAGCCATTCAGCCCTAAGGAACTCGTTCTGAGGATACAGGCGCTCTTCAGGAGGCTTGATGATGCACAGGGCAGCAAGAGCAGTGCGTACTCATACTCCGATGGAGCGAATGAGCTTGTCATCGATGATGATATACATAGGCTTACGATAAACGGGACTGAGATCAGCCTCACGGCTGCAGAATGGAGGATTGTCTTCTATCTGGCATCCAATTCACCGAACCTCATAACAAGGGCACAGATTCTCGAGGAGTGCTTTGACTATTCATTTGAGAGCTATGAGAGAGTCGTTGATACGCATATAAAGAACATCCGCACAAAGCTGAAGCCTGGAGACTGGATTGAGACTGTCAGAGGCTATGGCTACAGGTTCTCAGGAGCTGCAGACTGATGCGCAGGCAGTTCTTCCGCTTATTCCTATCAATTGTCCTGATAATATTCGTTGTCCTGGGAATCCAGGTGCTTTTCCTTCTTGCGTTCAACCTCCGGATTGCTAAGGCATGGTCTGATGAGGTCCTTGATGAGTTTGCGGATTCAATCCAGACATCGATTTCGAATTTCCGCAGCAATCCGTCTGACAGTGTGCTGAATCTCATGGTGCAGAACAGCTCTGAGCGTATCTCAGGCCTTATCGTCAGGGATGCTGATGGCAAGTTCGCAGTCTCTCTCGGGCTTTCCCCCCGTGGGATACCTGTCCCTCAGCTTGCTGTCTCTGATGCATCAAAGATGAGCAGCTTCTATACAGTCCATGCAGCGAATAGGTTCACAGCCAGCAGGGAATCGAATGATGATGGCGTTACATATGTGCTCGATCATCCTAGCTATGAGATTGCACTTACGACATCAGGCTCAGGGGACGCTGTTGTCGTGACATCGATTGATTTCAGGAAGCTCTCTGAAGGAGCGCCTCAGACTGTTGTATATCCATCATCTGTGAAGAAGAAGGATATAGCAGGTACAGTGCTCATCACAATGAATGGCGAGCCTGGTGCATATATCGATGTTATTGCATACAATTTTGATTACTATAACCCGACTAAGTTCGTGGTCTATGAGATAGTCAGGGCATTTGCCGTATCGATCCCTGTTGCAATCATAATCTCGATCCTGCTTGCTTATCTTGTGTCAAAGAGGAATGAGAAGGTTGTCGTCAGGATACAGAAGGCGCTTGAGGACCTGTCTGCAGGAAACTACAATGTGGATCTTCCTGAGACGAGGATTGATGAGTATAAGGACATAACGCACTCTATATATAAGCTTGCAAAGGATCTCAAAAGGCATGGGGACTCCAGAAAGGAATGGATCAAGAACATATCACATGACCTCAATACACCTGTGACGAGCATGAACCTGCTTCTCAGCGGGGCAGAGGATGGGATGTTCCCTGTCGATGATAAGCTCATTGCTGCGATAAAGAATGAGAATGACACGCTCAAGAGCAGGATAGCAAGCGTCACATACTACTCATATCTCATGAGCCCTGATGTGAAATGCCAGAGGTCAGAGGTCAGTCTGATCAATGCAGCTGATGAGGTCCTTCAGAGCGGAAAGCACAGGATCAGGCTTGAATTCCCCCCAGAGCTGACAGTGTATGCGGATCCAGCGCTTCTCAGCAGGGCCCTCTCTGAGGTCATTGACAATGCTGATTCCTATAAGGAAGGAGATGAGATGCCTGTATGGAAGGGCAAGAGGAATGGAGGGAAGACTGTTCTGTGCATTGAGAACAGAGGAAGGCTGCCGCGCCCTCTTCCGCAGTTCTTTGAGCCATGGGCACGCGGTGATGACTCAAGGACGGAAGGAGGCTCAGGGCTTGGCCTTTCGATTGTATATCAGATAATGGAGCTGCATAACGGATCTGTGTCGATAACAGAGAAGGATGGCACTGTGATCACATCCCTTGAATTCCCAGATGCTTTATGACCCTGTCTGTCCATAGCTCCCTGAGCTCTATCATTCCATCCTGCCAGATGGCATAGCCTCTGCTGCTTCCTCCTTTCGGGATGGCAGCAGATCCTGGGTTTATATATATTATGCCATTCTGTCTCCTCTCCAGTACAGGTATGTGGGTGTGTCCCTGCATGAATACATCAATTCCTTCTGGGTGCTTATCCATGCTGAATATATGGCCGTGGGTAAGGAATATCTTCTTGCTATCTGCGAATACGAGAGCGCTTTCAGATAGGCATGAGAATGGAAGTACCATCTGGTCAACTTCAGCCTCGCAGTTTCCTCTCACGGCTATGATGTCATTCTTCATTGCAGATAGGATT
>CAKQTF010000232.1 GCA_934276695.1 uncultured Spirochaetales bacterium | reverse complement strand
GCGCTGCGCCCTGCATATTCTGCATCAGAGCCAAGATAATCCTCTATCCTCATAAGCTGATTGTACTTCGCAAGCCTGTCAGAACGGGACATTGAGCCAGTCTTGATCTCTCCTGTCTCGAGAGCAACAACAAGATCAGCAATGAAGCTGTCCTCTGTCTCACCGGACCTGTGTGACACAACTGCTGTGTATCCGTGGCGCTCAGCTGCCTTTATTGCCTCAAATGTCTCTGTGAGCGTTCCGATCTGATTGACCTTGATCAGGATTGAGTTTGCAACGCCCTTCTCGAAGCCCATCTTAAGCCTCTCTGTGTTTGTCACAAAGAGATCATCGCCAACGAGCTGGACCCTGTCGCCGATTCTGTCTGTCAGCATCTTCCAGCCTTCCCAGTCATCCTCAGCCATACCATCCTCTATTGATATGATTGGGTACTTATCCACCCAGCTCTCCCAGAGATCAACCATCTCTGCCGATGTCTTCTCCTCTCCTGTTGTCCATTTCAGCCTATAGACCTTCTTCTCCTCATCATAGAGCTCAGAGGATGCAGGATCGAGTGCAATCATGAAATCACCATCACGGCCTGCAGTGTAGCCAGCCTTGCTGATTGCCTCCATGATGACATCGAGAGCCTCTTCATTGGACTGGAGGTCCGGAGCGAATCCGCCCTCGTCGCCTACTCCTGTGTTATAGCCCTTTGCCTTGAGCACATTCTTCAGGCTATGGAAGACCTCAGCTGTCCATCTGATTGCCTCCCTCTCGCTTGAAGCACCGATCGGCATCACCATGAACTCCTGGAAATCCACCTTATTGTCCGAATGAGCACCGCCATTCAGGATGTTTGCCATAGGAACAGGCAGCACAGTGCTCTTATATGCACCAAGATACCTGAACAGCGGAAGCCCCAGATAGTTAGCAGCAGCCCTTGCAACTGCCATTGAGACACCAAGGATGGCATTGGCACCAAGCCTTGCCTTGTTCGGAGTCCCGTCAAGCTCAATCATAGCCCTGTCAATCGCAACCTGATCAAGCGCATCCATGCCCTCGATATCAGGTGCAATGATATTATTCACATTATCAACAGCCTTCAGGACGCCCTTGCCGCCAAAGCGCTTCTTATCGCCATCACGCAGCTCTACAGCCTCATGAACGCCAGTGGAAGCACCTGATGGAACCGCAGCCCTGCCAAGTGTACCATCCTCAAGGTACACATCGACCTCAACGGTCGGGTTTCCACGCGAATCAAGGATCTCTCTTGCTTCAATACTCTCAATAATACTCATCTTAGCAAATCTCCTTCCATATAGAATCTGTTAAGCTAAATATCCTCAAAACGGTGGCTAATGTCAATTAGTTAGATAAAACTAACTAAATAAGCAGAGCATATGGACCATCAGTTCATAGCCTTGTTTTCCGTGCATTGGACCGCTCTGAGAAGAAGCATGGAAAGCAGTGCAGAATACACAGAAGCTGATGCTGGAAGAATTGAGACAGCACAGCCGAATATGCTCTGATATGAGAGGATGGAGAAGCCGCCATCCAGGATGGCCCTTAGAAAGCATCCATCATCATACTCCATGAATCCGGAAAGCACTGCAGAGACAGCTGAGAGCGCAACCAGGATGCATGGATATGATGGTATAGAGCCTCTTCTGCTGCATAGCACGCAAATGGATGCAACGGCCAGGAGGATAGGACTGATCGCTGAGAGAATCCGATAGGCACCCGATGAGCCTGCAGATATATAGATGTATGCAAATGAATGAGCGTATATGACAGCGGATGAGGAAACAGCTGCAATGGAAGCAGCTGAGAGCACTGTCCAGAATGAACGCCGCCACCCTTTCCTCATCCTGCTTATGAATGAGAGAATGACTGCAAGCCCAGATGAGAGCACCATGATCTCCGGAAGTGCTCCTCCTATACTGCTGTAAGCCCTGATGCTGCAGATGCTGATCTCATAGATAACCGATGATGCAAGCGAGAATGCAGATGAGAGCAGAAGCAGGACAGCTGCTGGTTCTGTCTTCAAAGCGAGCAGCCTGATGATTCCGAGCAGCGCAAATGCAACAGATGCAGAGAAAAGCACAGCTGAGGCTGCATATGAAGCAGTATCGGGCAAGCATGATGAGATTGCCGTATAGAGAGATGAGAGAAGATACAGCAGAGGAAGCAGGACTGAGGCATATACTGAAAAGAAGCGGAGGCCTCTGCTGTCATTCATCATCAGAATACTCCGCCGCCGCCCGGATCTCACTTAGTGAAAAGCCCTTCCTCATCAGGGATGCTATAGCATATTCCTGTCCTTTCCGTGATGACAGCACATCATAAGCAGATGCGAGATACGGCATGAAGCGGAGGTCTTCCCAGTAGCTGTCAACTGCTTTCCGTGATGCTGAATCAGGACAGCCACGCTCCCTGAGCCTCATAATGAGGACCGGCTTCCCCTCCGGGTTCTTCCTCATCCGGCTTCTGATATATGACTCGGCAAAGCGATCTTCGGATATAGCGTTCTCAGAGATCAGCCTTTCCACAGCATCAGTGATATCATCACCACTGTATCCCTTGCGGATAAGCTTGTCCTTTAGCTCCTTTGCTGTATGCTCCCTCATGGCAAGCAGAGAGAGAGCCTTATCGTATGCCTTCATCATATTATCAAGGATACAACATGGAAAAGAAAAAGGCCAACTGCAAAAGCTGGCCTTTCTTTCCGTATCCGGTAATGTGATTATCTCTTTGAGAACTGGAAGCGTCTTCTTGCACCGCGCTGACCATACTTCTTTCTCTCGACCATCCTTGGGTCTCTGGTCATGAATCCAGCTGTATGGAGTGCTGGGCGGTAAGCCTCATCATTAGCAACAAGAGCTCTTGCAATTCCATGCCTGCAAGCCTCTGCC
>CAKQTF010000231.1 GCA_934276695.1 uncultured Spirochaetales bacterium | reverse complement strand
AAGAATAATCAATAGTTACTCCTCTGCTTCAAAGTCATCCGGAAGCTCAAGGTTAGTTGAAACCTGCTGAACGTCCTCAAGATCCTCCAGCTTCTCAACAATGCGTAGGACCTTATTGGCTTTTTCATTATCAAGCGTAACTGTCTGATCTGCAATTTTCTGTATATCTGCACTATCCTGCTCAAACCCTGCAGCCTGCATTGCTTCAAGGACTGTAGCAAAATCAGCAGGAGATGTAGTGACTTCAATCACGCCATCAGTTGTTGTCACATCCTCTGCTCCATTCTCAAGAGCAGCCTCAAAGATCTGCTCCTCTGTATACTTTGCAGCATCATAGGTAATTACACCTTTGGTCTGGAACATATAGCTGACACACCCTGTTGCACCAAGCGAACCACCAAGCTTTGTCAGTGTTGACCTGACATCCGCAGCTGTCCTGTTCTTATTATCTGTCAGCGTATCAACAATAATTGCAACTCCACCTGGAGCATATCCTTCATAGGTAAGTTCAAAATAAGTGCTTGATGCACCTTCTCCGCTTGCCTTCTTGATTGCTCTTTCGATGTTGTCCTTCGGCATGTTCTCAGCTTTTGCCTTGAGAATTGCGGTTCTTAATGCTGCATTGGAATTAGGGTCAGTTCCACCCTGCTTTGCAGCTACTGTGATTTCCTTGATGAGCTTTGTGAACTTCTGTCCGCGCTTTGCATCTGCGATGCCTTTTGCATGTTTAATTGTTGCCCATTTTGAGTGGCCAGACATAATAATAACCTCGTGATTAACAATAATATCTCAGAAAAAATATCACAAAGAATGAATTACTTCAATCATATTGCCATAACAAGTGCAAGAATAATGTAGTCAAGGAATAAGAACCCCTCCTCAGTCAATGCAAAATGCTCTGAATCATTCACAATCCATTCATTATCCAGCTTCTGTATGCATGATTTAAACCGCTCATCAAAATCGTAGCCAAAACGGTTCTTATAGGTTTTCTTTACGATTCCTTCCCTGACTCTGAGCCGGAGCATTATGTACTCCTCTTCATACTCCTCATCTGATAGCGGAGAGCATACAAGACCAGGATTAATTATGAAGTCCTCTGCGGATTCATTATCCCTTGCGCTTATCAGCCTCTCATATCCGAAACTGCTCTCTGCTGTGGCACCTATTCCAATATACTGGCCCAGATCCCAGTATACCTGATTATGGATACTCCGCTTTCCTGGCTTTGCAAATGCGCTTATCTCATAATGCTCATAACCAAGTTTTTCAAGGAGGGCCCACCCTTTTCTGAGGAATAATGACTCTTCAGAGTCCTCCAATGGTGCCAGACGCCTGGTTATCGGAGCATTCTCTTCAAATGACAGGCAGTAGTATGATATGTGGCCAGGACCGAACTGCGAGACTGCTCTGATATCATCCAATGCCTCATTTATGCTCTCTCCTGGAACAGCCGTGATTATATCAGCATTAAAATCAAATCCTGATGATGAAAGGATACTCAGAGCCTTAAGAGAAGCATCCCTCTCTGCATTTCTTCCAAGAAGACTGAGAGTATTGGCATTCAAAGACTGTATTCCGACAGAGATTCTTGTTGCATATCCGGACAGGTCTGACACTGAGCTATCTATATTCTCAGGATTGATCTCCACAGTAACCTCTGCTGGCCTACCGAATTCCTCTGCAGTCTCAAGCAGCCTGCATATCCTGTCATAGCCAAGCATTCCAGGATTCCCGCCACCGACATAAACAGATAAAAAAGGCTTTCGCCATTGCCGTGTGATGCTCTCGACCTGATGGATCATAGCAGAATAATAGCTATCGATTAAACTGATATCCTCAATTGAGTAGAAAGCACAGTAATCACATTTGCGGAAACAGAAAGGGACGTGGATATACAGAGAAAGAGGCCGATCCTCAGCAACACCCTCAATCATCTGCCAACAAGGCTTCCTATCCTATTGAGCGGCCAGAATCGTCCGACCACTCGGCCATTAATCCTTGATTCCTTAACAGGACCGAAATACCGTCCATCATTTGAGTTGTCCCTGTTATCACCAAGAGGAAGCACATACCCTTCCGGAACGTATATGCCATTCTCATAAACAGCAGAATCATTCCTCGCCTTCATTGAAGAGAAATCAAACTGATGCTTTGTGGAAGTCCTCGACTTCTCAAATTCATAGAGATCAAATTTGTAATCATAATCCGTACCTGCAATAGACTGATATGACTTCTTCAGATAGTCAGGCGCATACCCCATTAGGCCTTCTTCCTGGTAGGCAGTCAGAGCTCCAGCAGCCTTCAGCCCGTCATAGAGATCCATGCTGACAGACCGATGAGGTCCTGATGAAAGGCCATTCTCAGTCCTGAATGACTCTTCACTGATAAATGAGTCACTACCGCTTGGCTTTATCGCGGCATTACCTTCCATGAACCTGACTGTATCCCCTCCCATTCCTACTGCTCTTTTGACATACAAGCGCTCACGTGGAGTCCCATCCTCATTCTTATCAATATTCACAAGGGAGAGCGTTCCCATATAAACAATCTGAGACAGCACATCAAAGACAGGGCCCTTCGATTCATATTCAGGATTGTAGAATGTGATTATCTGATCTCGCTGAACACGTCCGGAATCCGTAAGGATCTTGCTGCCAGCAGGATAAAGCTCTATACCATATGAATCCTTGTTCACAATAACACGGTCACCGACATTCAGAGTCGAGACCATAGAAGGGGAAGGAATGACAAACAGCTGGAATAGATACTGGTTGATTATTATCACCCAGAAGATAGCGAAGATCAGAGCATCAATCCAGCTCCAGATCTCACCTAATACAGTCTTCTGCTGAGCTTTAGAATACAGCCTTTTTGCCTTTTTCTCAGTAAGCCTT
>CAKQTF010000230.1 GCA_934276695.1 uncultured Spirochaetales bacterium | reverse complement strand
GGTACAAGGACGTCACTGATCAGGCTGTCACAGTAAGGTTCCTTGAGGATGGCACAGATAACTGCTATTTCCTGGCATGGACAACCACACCATGGACTCTTCCTTCAAACCTCGCACTGGCTGTCGGTCCGGATATTGATTACGTGAAGGTCAGGGATAAGGAATCAGGAGAGTATTACTATCTGGCAGAGCATCTGATCGGAAAGTACTACAAGAGCGCAGATGACTATGAGATTGCAGGGCGCTATAAGGGCGTGGATCTTGTCGGCAGGGGATATTCTCCTCTGTTCCCGTATTTTGCTGACCTTAAGAATGTAGGTGCATTCCAGGTTGTGACAGCTGATTATGTAACAGTCGAGGATGGATGCGGCATCGTGCATACTGCATCGGGCTTCGGTGTCGATGACTATAACACGATGAGGACAAAGCTTCCTTCTGTTCCTGTTGTATGTCCTGTTGATGAGGAATGCCGGTTCACAGCAGAGGTGCCTGACTGGCAGGGAATCTTCGTGAAGGATGCAGATAAGCCGATCATCGCATGGCTCAAAGAGCATGGCATGCTTGTAAAGAGGGAGAACTATCTCCATTCATACCCATTCTGCTACAGGACTGGAATGCCTCTGATCTACAGGGCGATGAGCTGCTGGTTCGTTGATGTCCCGAAGATCAAGAAGACAATGCTTGAATGCAATGATGAGATCAACTGGGTCCCATCGCATATAAAGTACGGCAGATTCGGCAAGTGGCTTGAAGGTGCAAGGGAGTGGGCTATATCACGTAATAGGTTCTGGGGAAACCCTATTCCTGTATGGAAATGCGATGGCTCTGATTATATTGAGGTCATCGGCAGCGTGAAGGAGCTTGAGGAGAAATGCGGTCAGAAGGTCGAGGATCTCCATAAGCAGTATGTTGATGAGCTTACATGGCCAAGCCCGGATGGAAAGGGCACAATGCGCCGTATTCCTGATATATTCGACTGCTGGTTTGAGTCTGGATCAATGCCATATGCGCAGCAGCACTATCCATTTGAGAATGAGGAGTATTTCAAGCAGCTCTTCCCAGCAGACTTCATCAATGAGGGACTTGATCAGACAAGAGGATGGTTCTATTCACTCACTGTCCTTGCTGCAGGCCTTTTCGGAAAGCCGGCATTCAAGAACTGCGTGGTTTCCGGAATCGTGCTTGCTGAGGATGGAAGGAAGATGAGCAAATCCCTCAGGAACTATACTGATCCTATGCTCGTTGTTGAGAAGTATGGTGCTGATGCCCTCCGCTTTGCTCTGATGAACAGCTCGATTGTAAGGGCTGACGATCTCAAGTTCAGTGATGAGATAGTAAAGGATGCAATCAAGGATCTTATGCTTCCGCTATGGAATGCATATTCATTCTTTGTCACATATGCGAATATCGACGGATATGAGCCTAGCACGACTGATTTCAGCGCTCTCAGGAATTCTCTTGACAGATGGATAATCTCCGATCTGAATAAGCTGATCAAGGATGTCACAGCCGCTTATGACAGCTATGATATACAGGGGGTATGCACATCTCTGATCTCATTCATGGATGATCTTAACAACTGGTATATCAGGAGATCCCGAAGGAGATTCTGGAAGAGCGAGAACGATGGGGACAAGAAGGAAGCATATGATACGCTTTACCGTGTCCTTCTGACATTCGTCAAAGTCGCAGCTCCGATGGTTCCGTTCATCACTGATGAGATTTACCAGAACCTGAAGACTGAAGGAATGAAGGAATCTGTCCATCTTGAGGATTATCCTGAATACAATGAGGCAGAAAGGGATGAGGAGCTGGAGAAGGAGATGAGCCTGATCGTTAAGGCCATTGCAATGGGCAGGGCTTTAAGGTCGACATCCAATCTTAAGATCCGCCAGCCGCTTTCTGAGTACTTCATTGTGGATAGGAATGCAGAGGACAGAAGGATCCTTGAGCATAACAGGGATATAATAAGCGAAGAGCTGAACGTGAAGAATGTTGCGATTGAGTCGGATGAGAGCTCTCTTGTCTCCTACAGTGCAAAGGCAAATTTCAAGGTTCTTGGATCAAAGCTCGGAAAGAGCATGAAGGAAGTGGCTGCGAAGCTCCAGAATCTCACAAGTGATGAGATTGAGAAGCTGCTTGACGGAGGTACGATTGATGTTGAATACAGCTCAGGAGTGACTACGATCAGTGCGTCTGACCTTGTTATCCAGCGTCAGGAGAAAGAGCATGTCAAGGCCCTGAATGAAGGTGAGCTCACTGTCGGCTATGATACAGAGATAACAGAGGCGCTTCTTCTTGAGGGAATCGCAAGGGATCTTGTGAGATTTGTCCAGACAGAGAGAAAGGAGAAGAACTTCCTTGTTGCAGATCATATACATCTGACGGTCTATGGTAACGGGCTTTTCGCTAAGGCTGTAGAGACATGGAAGTCATACATCTCGTCAGAGACGCTTGCTGATGATCTCTCATTTGCTGAGAATGATGGAAGCGTTGCTGATATTGCTGATTCTGTTGTTCATGTCAGGGTAGAGAAGGCATGAGAGCTGTAGCGGCAGCTATTGCTGCATCATTGCTTGCTGCTGTGCTTACAGGGTGTGTGCACCATACTCCGTTCACAGATGAGTACTACTTCCAGGCATTCGGCAACCCTTCAGAGATTGTCCTTACTGCGGATATCGGGAAGATAAGGGAGAGCAGCCTGTCCGGGCTTATCCCGTCTGGCGGCGCAGCTGGCTATTTTATGGATAGGACAGAGAGGCTTTCTCTGTCCCTTGAGCCAAAGCAGCTGGATATATACCCACTGCCATTTGATTCCTATGCGGTATCCGGTGCGCTGGAAGGGAATATAGGGAAGTTCCCTGTAAATACAGCGCTTTCCATGTCAAAGGACTTCCACAAAGTGAAAG
>CAKQTF010000229.1 GCA_934276695.1 uncultured Spirochaetales bacterium | reverse complement strand
CCTTTTCCCAGTCCCTGTGATAGATGGGTAACTGTTCAAGTGTTCTGTTTCTGTCTTCTTCTATATCCTTTGGGTCCTTTAGCGACAGCATATGCCCAAAGCACCAGATAACTGAGGTATCACCCTCAGTTATCACGGAATCATGGGTTTTAG
This sequence comes from uncultured Spirochaetales bacterium, assembly GCA_934276695.1. GTDB lineage: Bacteria > Spirochaetota > Spirochaetia > Sphaerochaetales > Sphaerochaetaceae > Ornithospirochaeta. The sequence goes on along the minus strand of CAKQTF010000229.1, from coordinate 2,777 downwards.
GATGAGTGAAGAGTGCATCAGCAATGGCTCTTCCAAGTTCTGGCTTTTCTGCGATTATGAGTCTCATATTCATTCTTCTCCTTACTCAAGTAGCTGTAGGTCACGTCTTGTTGCAAGCACTTCAATAGGGATGTGTCTGTTACCTACAACCATAATTGCCTGATGTGCTGGCTGTCGCTCTATCTGCATCATCTCATAGTCATAGAGACTTGTAAGCTTTGACAATTCAGATACTGAATTCTTTTTCAGAGTCATATATACCTGATATGCTGAGTTGTTGAATATCGCCTTGCCATGGATAAGGATGGCAGGGTTTGTATACTCTACAACCTCCTGAGTACTTGATAATGTTACTGTATGATACTTACGGCTTCGTCTCTGGAATACGGCTAAGATTTCAGCTAGTTTTGGTTCCTGAATGAACATATGTTCCTCGTCCACTGCGAATACACATTCCTGGTCCTCATTTCCAAGACATAACGACCATGCATACTGGAAGATCATTCGAAGAAGTGCGTTCTTTAATGAATCATCTACCTGGAATAGGTCCTTTGTCCCAAATGACAGTACAGTGCTGTCTTTCATGAGTGCAGATGAGATTGTTGTCGTGCCGTTGAAATATTTAGCATATTCACCATCCACACCATCATAGCATGTAAGGTGTCGCATCTTCATATTGAGTGCTCTTAATGCAGATATTTCTAAAGCATTCGCAATGCTGTCCTCTTTTGTGTACTTCTTGATTTCCTGTTTCACGACTGTCGCAAAAGTCTGGAATGTCGGAAATGCATTGACTGTCAGCCTCTCGAATGTGCCGTCTGTCGGGTCGATACCGACATATTCATAAGTCTTTGACACAAGTGACGGAAGCATTGCAAGTTCTTCCTGTGTGATATCCGCAAAAAGCATCTTGAATGTTATCTTTATCTCTTCAACGACATTCGCTACTGCCTGTCTTGTATCGTACATCTCTCTCTTCGTCCAGGAGTCGCCATCACTACTGCATGGCTTAAGGTCAAAGATATTGATGAGGTGACCATTTCTTCCTAGTGAGATGAAATCCCCTCCGACACGTCTTGTAAGACGTTCATTTCTGTTTTCTGGGTCAATCCACACGATCTTGCGACCATTCATAATGTGATTTTTGATTATGAGTCCCATCAGTGTTGACTTACCTGAACCAGTTGTACCAACAATGATCATGTTGCCGTTAACTCGTCCATCAACAGGTGCCTGAAGGACATCATGCATATAATAGAACTGGTCAAATATGATTTTTCCGCCTGATGTGAGTTCACGCCCAATAAGCGTACCTTCTGGGTCCTCAAGTGTATCAAAAATCCATGGCCACAAGCCTGCGACCGATGCCGTTGTCATCGGCTGACCTTGCAGATATTTTGGTTCCTTTCTTAAGCCATCATCAATGAATAATGGCGAATTAAGCTTATAGAGTCCCTGCTGCAGGAACTTGATTCCTCTCAGCTTTACCTGATACTCCTGTCCTCCATAGCATGCCTTGATATCTCTGGCACGTTCGCTGCATTCTTCTAATGTATCACCACGAACATATAGATTTATGATTACATTCATGGTTCTGGATGATGTTCTGATTGATTCTCTGATATGAGTATCTAGTGCTCTGATTCTTTCAGAAAGCTTTGTCTGTTCTGAAGGGTCTGTTGAACGGTTCAGTTTTTCCTGAAGGTCATTTCTTTCTCCCTTGAGGAGGGATGCATAATCCAAATCAATCTGCTCTGTTCTCATATCCATTGTATAGTTCGAATTGAGAAGGAATGGAGCAAGATAGCCTTCGATGAATTCTGTTGGATACTCCCAGAATGTCAGCACCTTCTCGAACTTGTCACCCTTTATCATGTAATCTTCGTGTTCTGCAAATGCTGTTGGTGCAATTGTAGAACGTCTATTAAGTAATCTCATTAGATTTCCACTCCTTCCTCTGGCTCTGCCACATCAGGCAGTATAAGCTGTGTCGTCATGTATCTGTTGACATTGTCATTTTCGAATTCCTGAGATACAAGATTCTCATAATCCATGAGTCGCATTGGCACAGGCTTTCTTCCAAAAGCTCTATATAATTCCTCTGCAAGAGAATGCCATGTCTTCTCGAAATTTATCTCATCCGCCTGAATGAGTGCCACAAATGTAATTTCTCGATGTGTCTCCTCAAACCATTCAAGCTTGTCTATCTCGCTCTGCATGAGGTTTCTAATTGCTGGCTTATCAGCGTGTTTCATCATGTCCGCATATCGTTGTTGCTGGACACCGACATCTGGACGGGTCTTAATGAATTTCCAGTATACTGGGTATTTCATGTGATCAAGTGCATTTGCACACATGAGCACTGCATGCTTAGTCTCTGCTTCTGGAAGCAGGTGGATGTTGGTCGGCTTGATAAGGAATCCCTTCACATAGCGTTTCTTCTTTCCTTTTGCAAGGACTATTCCATCTGCTGAAATACTTTCAATATCCATCCAGTCAAGAGTTGACTTGAGTTCCTTTGCTTCCTTTTCCTTCTGCTTCTTAATCTGTTTAGGTGAGAGTCTCTTAAACCCTTCCTTCTTATTTCTCTTCTTCAAATTCGTCATCTCCTTCAATCATATGTGTATCTTCTTCATCATCATCTGACCAGTTGAATCCAAGCCAGACGAATCGTCTGGTTCTTGCGTAGTAGTCAATGATTGTATTGAGCCATTCAAGCATGTTGTGGTAATGATTCACTGGAAGTGTAAGCAGTCCTCCCACAAGCATGATGAGGA
>CAKQTF010000228.1 GCA_934276695.1 uncultured Spirochaetales bacterium | reverse complement strand
CTCTACCTGGTATTCAAATCCGTTTATCCTATGGGTAATAGGGTAGGCCTCCTTCAGTTCCGGATTCCTGTAGCCTGAGTATATTGCAACTCTTTCAGGATTGTTTATGTTGGTGACTTCAATGAATCCATCTGTGCCGTATATCATGCCTCGTCTGTCAGAGAGCGCTGTCGCGTCAGCAAACAGCACAGCCTGCACATCATCCTCGAAATTCAGTGTTATGCTTTCCTTTATATCTGCGCCAAGGTCATTCTTAACAGCTGTTCCCGTGATGCTCTTCAGTGCTTTTCCTTCCTCTGCCATGAGAGCGAAGTTTATTGCATATACTCCTATATCCAAAAGCGCACCGCCTCCGAGTGCTGGATTCCTGACTCTTTCCTTATCTGATATGCAGTAGCCGAGATCTGCTGTTATTGTTGTGACTTTCCCGATCCTTCCTTCAGCGATCAGTCTGCTGATAAGCTTACGGGACGGCATGTATCGTGTCCAGATTGCCTCTGCAGTGTAGAGCTTGCGCTTCTTCGTCTCAAGAATAACCTCTTCTGCCTCTGCTCTGTTCACTGTGAATGACTTCTCGCAGAGGACATGCTTTCCAGAGCTTAAAGCAAGCAGCATGTTCTTCTTGTGCTCGGACATCGGGGTTGCGATATATACAAGGTCAATATCCGCATCCGCACATAGCTCCTCATAGGATCCGTAGCTTTTCCTGATTCCGAATTCTGATGCGAATGTTGCGGCTCTCTCTTCGGATCTTGAAGCTGCTGCGTATATGCATGCATCATCCATCCTGCTGACAGTCTCAGCCATTTTATGTGCGATGCGGCCGCATCCGATTATTCCTATATTCATCATTAAGTTAACCTCCATATTTTTAATATATTCTAAACCATTTCTGCTTTTTCTGCGGGAAAAGAAAGAATGCTGTTTAATATAGAGGAATAAAATTCCGAAATGAGAATATAAAATATCATGATAAAAAATCTGATGATGCTGAATATTGTTAGGCTTTAAGCTTATGTATTATATTTATAGCTGTATTGAGGTTTTGTTTATGGCAAATTGGCAGTATTTATTAATCGGCCTGGGATCAGGGCTGGCTGTTGCATTCATCATCTGGGCTGTTATGGCAATGAAGAGGGCGAGGGCTAAGTCTAAGAGCGAGGCTGAGATAAAGAAATATAAGGATATGATTGCCCAGCGCATGGAGCTTGAGAGCGAGGGGCTTAGCAAATACAAGGCAGAGCTTGAGGAAGTGAAGAGGCAGAATGAGAATCTCCGTGTTACAGTCCAGGCTCTTCAGCAGAAGCCTGGCCGCTCAGAGATAAACAGGCTCCAGGTCTATCAGAGGGCAGTTGACAGGATGATGATCAATTCGCCGGGCTTCGGTCCTGTCTGGCAGACAGCCCTGAAGGAGAGCGAGGATGAGTTTAAGAAGATAAACACCGGATTCATCCCTTTCATCAGACGCCATATACCTGGGAAGACAGATGCATCCCTCATTGAGGATGCGGATGTTCAGGACTGAGCCTTCTCTTCAAGCTCGAGCCAGCGCTCAGTCATCTCATCGAGCTTCTTTCTTCCGCTATCGTACTTCAGTGTCCGCTCCTGAAGAGTGCCGAGCTCTGTCTCTGCAGGAGTTGAGAAGGAATCCTCAAGTGCTTTAATCTCCTTCTCAAGCGCATCTATTGCATCCATGAGCTCCTCTCTTTCCTTCTCTTCCCTGAATGTAAGACCCTTCTTCTCTCTGCGTGGCCTATTGTCTGCAGTCTTCTGAGCAGGCTGCGGCTCTCTGACGCATTTTTCCCTCGACTCCCTGTATTCGCTGTATGAGCCGGGGAAGAGAGTGATCCTGCCGTTTTCAAGTGCAAGTATCATATCTGCTGTGATGTCCAGGAATGTCCTGTCGTGGCTTGATATTATCGCACAGCCTGGAAACGATGAGATATACTCCTCAAGATTCTGCATCGTGTCGATGTCGAGGTCGTTTGTCGGCTCATCAAGCAGCAGGAAATTCGGATTGCTCACGAGCCTTGTGATCAGATACAGCCTTCGCCGCTCTCCTCCTGAGAGCATTCCGATCGGTGTTCTCTGCATCTGGATAGGAAAACCGAATAGCTCAAGGAACCGTGATACAGAGACTTCCTCTCCCTCAGAATAGACGACTCTCTCTCCAAGCTCCTCTGCATATTCAAGCACTGTCTTACTGCTTTCTATATCACGTCCTAGCTGGTCATAGTAGCCGAAATGTGTGTTTATCCCTCTGTCGACTGTTCCAGAGTCGGGCTCCGTCCTGCCGTAGATTATATCAAGGAGCGTTGATTTCCCTGATCCGTTATCACCGATCAGGCCTAGCTTCATTCCCTTCACGAATGAGTATGAGAAATCGGAGAAGAGCTTATGGCTGCCATAGCTCTTTGATATTGAGTCAATCTCAAGGATCTTCTTGCCTAGCCGCCTTTCAATGCTGGTGAAGTCCTTCTGTCTGTCTTCCCGGACCTTTCTGAGCTGGCTCTGCATCTCCTCTATCCTGTCTTTCCTGTTCTTGTCCTTCCCTGTCCTCGCCTGAGGGCCTCTCATGAGCCAGACAAGCTCCCTGCGCAGGATTGTCTTCAGCCTTGCCTGCTCCTTCTCATTCATCTCAAGCCTTATCTCCTTTCTCTCAAGATAATCGGAGAATGATCCCGGATGCCTGTAGAAGTGCCTGTCGTCGATTTCCCAGATTGCAGTGCAGCATGCATCAAGAATATGCCTGTCGTGCGTCACTATTATCACAGCGGCCTTTGTCTTATGAATGTAGTCCTCAAGGTATTCTATCGATCTTATATCAAGATGGTTCGTAGGCTCATCAAGGAGCAGCAGGTCAGGCTTCAGCGCAAGCGCCCTTGCTATCGCAGCCTTCTTGATCTGGCCTCCTGATAGAGTGCTCATCAGCCTGTTGCCATCAATGTCCTCTC
>CAKQTF010000227.1 GCA_934276695.1 uncultured Spirochaetales bacterium | reverse complement strand
CTACAGAGCCTTCAATCCTTTTCTGCGATGAGGCAACAAGCGCGCTTGATCCGCAGACAACAAGGGCAATACTTGCTCTGATCAAGGAAATACAGAAGACAATGAACCTCACTGTAGTGATGATCACCCATCAGATGGAGGTTGTGCGTGATGCCTGCGATAGGGTTGCAGTGCTTGATGCAGGGCGCATAGTTGAAGAAGGCCTTGTATCAGATATATTCTCGAATCCGCAGAGCGCTGTGACTAAGGATTTCCTTACGAATCTGACATATGTCAGGGACTCGATGATAAGGCTGTCTGATGAGAAGGGGCATTATCTTCTCAGATTCAAGGGTGATAGGGCAGGGCAGCCGATAATCTCAGAGGTCACACGCTCAACAGGCGCAGCCTTCAATATAATGACGGCAGGGATACAGCATGTGAATAATGAAGAGCATGGGATAATGATAGTCGATATAGGACCTGATGCGGCTACTGCGCAGAATGCCATAGCCATGCTTAGGGACCGTGGGGTCATTGTTGAGGAAAGCAAGGAGGGATATGCACTATGAGCCAGACTCTTATACTAGTAGGCCAGTCAACGCTGCAGACATTGATGATGGTGTTCTTCTCTGCAGTATTCTCCCTCGTCATGGGGCTCCCGCTTGGCGTGCTGCTGCATGCAACAGGCAGTGAGGAGCAGGGCGGCGTTATTCCTCATCCTATAGTGAACAGCATCCTATCTAGGATAGTGAATGTGCTGCGCTCTTTCCCTTTCATAATCCTGATGATTGTCCTGATGCCGCTCTCAAGGCTTATCATAGGGACTAGCATAGGAACGACTGCTACGATAATCCCGCTGTCAATTGCTGCTGCTCCTTTTGTTGCCCGCGTTATAGAGAGCTCCCTTAAGGAAGTCGATCCAGGAGTTGTGCAGGCAGCAAAGGCCATGGGGTCGACAAACTGGCAGATAATCTGGAAGGTGCTTCTTCCGGAGGCTAAGCCATCGCTTGTCTCTGGAATAACACTGACGATAATCAACTTGATCGGATATTCTGCAATGGCTGGTGCAATCGGCGGTGGCGGCCTGGGAGATCTTGCCATAAGATATGGATACCAGAGGTTCCGCCCTGGGATCATGGCAGCTGCTGTGATTGTCATAATACTGATGGTCGAGCTCATACAGATAATAGGCAATAAGATCTCCGCAAGGCTTCTTGCGAGGAGATGAGCAGAGGGCTGGGAATAATTCTCAGCTTTTTTTATTCATATCTATTGCATATTATTACAGGATTCTGTATATTGTAGCCATCTTAATACGGAGGATATGTAGAATGAGAAGATCATCTTTTTCAGTAGTCATGTGCATGTCTTCCATGATGATGCCCGTCCGGGCATAGCATTTATTACAAAAAAACACCATACATCTGCATTGTTTCTTAATCTTTGAAAAAGGATTATCTATTTCTGAATCAGAATAACTGTTATTGAATAATATAAATCCAGGAGTATAAAAATGAAAAAGATAGTTGTAATTGCACTTGTTGCATTTTTCGCAGTGGCATCAGTTTTCGCAGGCGGTTCAAAGGAAGCATCTAGCAAGGAATCTGCAGTGATAAAGGTAGGTGCAACACCTGATCCCCATGCAGTTCTTCTCAACCTTATCGTTGATGATCTTGCAGCAGAAGGATACACGCTCAAGGTCGTGGAATTCACGGATTATGTAACACCTAACACAGCACTTGAGTCAGGAGAGCTTGATGCGAACTACTTCCAGCATAAGCCATATCTTGAATCATTCAACACAGAGCAGGGCACTCACCTTGTAAGCGCAGGCGGAATCCATGTCGAGCCTCTTGCACTTTATTCCAGGAAGTATTCGGCACTCAGCGATATTCCTAATAATGCAACTGTCGCAATCCCGAATGATCCGACAAATGAGGGAAGGGCTCTTCTTCTTCTGCAGTCAGCAGGGCTCATAACACTTAAGGAGAATGCGGGGCTTGAGGCTGTACCATCAGATATTGCATCAAATCCTAAGAATCTCAGATTCAGGGAGATAGAGGCAGCAACACTCCCAAGAGTGCTTCAGGATGTTGATGCAGCTGTTATAAATGGCAACTATGCAATCCCTGCAGGTCTTATCGCAACAAGGGACGGGCTATTTGTCGAAGGTGCTGATTCACCATATGTGAATGTCATCGCTGTAAAGGAAGGCAGGGAGAATGAACCTGCTATACAGGCTCTCGTCAAAGCACTGAAGAGCGAGAAGGTAAGAGAGTATGTCTCAGCTCATTATCCTAATGGCGAGGTTGTTCTTGTAGACTGATTGCATATAGTCTGAATTCCAGCCAGTCCCATGCCGGGGCTGGCTTTGTCTTTTTTATGCCATTTGTTTTTAAATCACAAGGAATTGGGCTAGTATAGTCAGTATGAGTATTTATTTTATTGCTGTTTCTGCTGCTGCGGTATTATCATCTGCGGCTCTTTTAGTCATTCTTATCAGAAGAAGCCATGATTCATCCTCTGATTCAATGGAATCGATCCTAGGCCAGATGAAGGAGATGAAGGACCAGATTGCATCGCTTTCATTTGAGCAGAGGACATTCTCAGATTCTGCCATGAGATCATTGAGCGAGATGAATAAGGTCAGCAGGGAGCAGCTGTCTGCGATAATGAAGGATGAGAGGGAGAGAAGCGAGAATGCCCAGAACCGCCAGCTTCAGATGATCCAGGAGATGAACCGCAATTTCGATAGGATAAGGGAATCCAACAAAGATGCCCTATCTGATATATCGAAGAAGAATGAGGCTCTCTCTGCCCAGGTCAAGGCTGACATGGACAGAATACGCAGCGAGAATGATGCCCAGCTTGAGAAGATGCGCCAGACTGTTGACGAAAAGCTTACAAAGACGCTGGATGAGAGGCTCTCTCAGTCATTTGAGGCTGTGACAAAGAATCTTGAATCACTTTATAAG
>CAKQTF010000226.1 GCA_934276695.1 uncultured Spirochaetales bacterium | reverse complement strand
TCCTTACGCAGCCTGTTACCGTGGCACTTCGGGCACTCGAATTCACTTTTAAAGCTCTCCATCCAGGCTCTGATATAAACACTTGAAGTGGTTTTGAGACGTCTCTCCAGCTCAGGGATAATGCCTTCAAACTGCGATCTCTTGACTGAAGTCTCCCCTTTCCCGTTTGTATACTTATAATTCAGCTCAGACGCAGAGCCATAAAGCAGTTCCTGTACCAGGTCGTCTGAAAGCTTCTCGATAGGAGACGAGAGCTTCTCTCCATGCTTTCTGAAAAGCGCTTCAATCTCGCTTCTATAATAATTCGCATCTGGCTTATGCGTCTTTATTGCTCCGTCATTATAGCTGAGAGATCTATCAGGGATTATCTTATCTGGATCAAAATATGAAGTAGAGCCAAGCCCATTGCACTCAGGACAGGCCCCGAATGGAGAATTGAAAGAGAACAGCCTTGGCTCAATTTCCGGTATTGTTATGCCACAGTCAGGACAGCTGTTCTTCTGGCTGTATATCTCATCCTGATCCTGATCCACATACTCAATCTCAACAAGTCCGGCAGACAGCTCTGATGCTCTTTCCACTGCCTCACTTATCCTTGTCCGAGAGTTCTTATCTATCCTGACCCTGTCAACAAGTATGGAAACATTATGCTTTATATTCTTTTCCAGAGATGGGATCCCCTCTTCAAGGTTGTACAGTCTGCCATCAATTCTTGCTCTGAGGTATCCAAGACGCAATGAGTCTTCCAATACAGCCCTGTATTCGCCTTTCTTTCCTCTGGCAATCGGAGCAAAGACAATAATCCTCTCGCCATCAGCATGTGTAAAGATTATGCTGATTATCTGATCAACAGACATTTCAGAGATTTCCCTGCCGCACCTAGGACAATGAGGATGACCTATTCTAGCCCACAGAAGTCTGTAATAATCATAGATCTCCGTAACAGTACCGACAGTCGACCGCGGATTCCTGTTCGTTGACTTCTGCTCAATCGCAATAGCAGGGCTAAGGCCATCAATTGAATCCACATCAGGCTTCTCCATTCGGCCTAGGAACATCCTTGCATAACTGGACAGGGATTCCATATACCGTCTCTGGCCTTCCGCAAAAATCGTATCAAAAGCAAGAGAGCTCTTTCCTGATCCAGACAGCCCTGATATAACAACAAGGCTATCCTTAGGCAAAGTGATATCTATATTCTTCAGATTATGCTCTCTGGCACCTTTCACTATTATCTGATTATTCATTCTCTATCGCCTTTAACAGTTCCTCTTCTGCATTATCAGCAGTGACTTCCTTAAACAGCTTACCTTTTTTATACAGAAAAACCTTTGTTCCGTATCCAGTAACAGCATAATCTGCATTCTTAGCCTCCCCGGGGCCATTCACCTGACAGCCCATTACTGCAACTGTGATGGATTTCCCAAGCATAAGAAGGCGCGGTTCAATACGGGAAAGGAACGTCTGGCTGTCAAAAGTATGGCGTCCGCATCTAGGACATGCAACTACTCTTACACCAGAATTTCTGAGTCCAAGTGTCCTTAATATCTCAACTCCGCACCTTACCTCATCCTCTATTGATCCATTTATGGAGACTCTGATTGTATCCCCGATGTGACTGCTAAGAAGATTGCCCAATGCCCAGGTGGATCTAACTGCACTTGAAATGCAGCTTCCGGCCTCTGTGACACCAAGATGTATCGGATAAGGGCTTATCCTATGGAATTCCTCTGCGGCTCTGATTGTTGTTGGGACATCACTGCTCTTCAGTGATACAACTGTATCTGAGAATCCAAGACGCTCAAAATCATCTATGTACTCGAGGGCACTGTTAACCATGACCATGGCACGGTCTTCATCACTCTGATGCTTTGGCAGGGATCCGGTATTAAGGCCGATCCTTATTGCTGCGCCATGGTCCTTCGCTGCTCTCACGACTTCTTCAGTCTTCCATTTCGCACCTATATTCCCAGGATTGATCCGTACTTTATCAGCTCCGCATTCAAGCGCCATAAGAGCCATATGGTAATCAAAGTGCACATCCGCAACTACAGGTATAGGACTACGGCTGCATACCGAAGAGAATACAGGCGCATCATCCCTTGATACAAATGAGAAACGGATCATGTCACAGCCCATCAGTGATAGCCTGTTTATCCGCTCGATTATCATGCCTGGATCAGCCCCGACAAGAGCCTCATCATACATAGTCTGCACAGAGACAGGATAATCCCCTCCTATCATCAATGATCCAGCCTTAGCAACCTTAATACTATTCATATTCACCTCAGGATACACATGCTCACAGACGAGTTTTCTGCAGTCTTCACAAGAATCGGCTCACCCGGAAGATACAGCACAAACTCTCCTTCTGATGCAGTAATAGCCCCAGTTGCTTCTCTTGACAGCGGATTCTCACGCCATGATGTGGCAAATACCGCAGAGCCTCTTCTTACAATGAATAGCCTTGGGTATTCCCTATCTTCAATAAAACCATAAAATGCAGGCAGGTCTTCTTCATTAAATGATTCCAGCTTATCAACAAGACCATAGTACCTGCGGATATTATCTAAACTGTCTTTTACCATAAGGGTGATTATAGCAAAAAGCCCTTATGATGATAACACTACAGCCGGCGGGCATCATCATCAAGAATATATCCTGAATGACTACAGAGTGGAGAGTCTTCTGCATAGCTGATATGGATCTCTTCATCATATGCAATCGGCCTGTCAGCAGCCTCGGCAATATGCACTATATTATGATCAGGATCCTCAAGAGTGAGAACACGCTGCCCCTTCTCATTAAGGCAAATACATGTATCGGAATATGACAGTCTGAGCCTGCTGAGCAGCATTGAAATAGACCTGGCCTCGAACTGCATTTCAGTACATCCTTCAGGCTCACCTTCCTCTATGCACAGGCCTGACGAAAAACAGACATATCCATCACCAGCTCTCTCGAT
>CAKQTF010000225.1 GCA_934276695.1 uncultured Spirochaetales bacterium | reverse complement strand
ATGATGTCAGATTGATCCTGTGGTCAGTGCATCTGTTCTGAGGGAAGTTGTATGTCCTTATCCTCTCGCTTCTGTCTCCGCTTCCGACCTGGCTCTTCCTGTTATCTGCCCTCTCTTTCTGCTTCTTTGCCTCTTCCATCTCATAGAGCCTGGCTCTGAGGACCCTGAGGGCCTTTGCCTTGTTCTTGATCTGGCTCTTCTCATCCTGCTGGATTACAACGAGGCCTGTTGGCAGATGGGTTATCCTGACAGCAGAGTCTGTCGTATTGACGCACTGGCCTCCTGGGCCTCCTGCTCTCATTACATCTATCTTCAGGTCCTTTTCGTTGATCTCAATGTCGGTCTCCTCTGCTTCAGGAAGGACTGCGACTGTGATTGCCGATGTATGGATCCTGCCTCCTGATTCCGTCTCAGGGACACGCTGCACGCGGTGCACCCCGGATTCATATCTCATTGAGCCATAGACATCCTTTCCTGATATCGAGACGACAATCTCCTTGAGGCCTCCGATCCCTGTCTCATTCTGGTTCATGATCTCCATCTTCCAGTGCTTCTTCTCTGCGTAATGGGTATACATGCGGAAGATGTCAGCAGCAAAGAGCGCAGCTTCCTCTCCGCCTGTGCCGGCTCTGATCTCCATTATGATGTTCTTGCCTTCAAGCGGATCTGGCGGGATCAGCAGTATCCTGCATTCCTTCTCTGCCGATTCGTATCTTGCCTCGAGATCAGCAAGCTCTTCCTTTGCCATCTCGACCATCTCAGGGTCTGTCTCTGCCTTGACCATCTCCTTGCTTTCCTCTATCTCTGTCGAGAGCCTGGTCATTTCCTCAAGCTTGTCAACAACAGGCGCAAGATGGCTTCTTTCAAGCATCAGGGTCTTATAGAGCTTCATATCGCTCATTACGCTCTGTGATGAGAGCCTCTCATCAAGTTCCTTCAGCTGTTCCTTATATCCTGGTAGCTTCTCTATCATAATTCTTTTCCTACGCGATTATAGCTAACTTAAGATGGTCTCGTAAAGGGTTTGCCCATAATCCTTTAAAGCAAGAGCAATCTTCTTCTCCTCAGCGCCTGTATCGAGTGAGTTCAGGTATTCTTCGACGCTTCTCATGTACTTGTCGTATGTCAGGCCTTCCGGTGTAGGGCTCTGAAGGAGACGGAGTGCGCAGAAGTTCTTCCATTTTGCCCTGTCACTCTCAGAAAGCGCCTCTGGGTAGCATCTTGCAACCTGGCGCCATAGGAGCTTGTGGTATCTGTCATCATCAAACAGATGCTCTCCGCTTCTGAGCTTATCCTCGTTCTTCATCGCGCGGATCCTTTCCAGCGCAAGTTTGTCATGCTCTGTTGCGAATGTCCCATAAAGCGCAAGATCGACATCCACATCCTGCTTCGGGTACTCTGGAATGGAACCAAGGATGGCTTCTTTTGAGAGTATCCTGAGGTTTCTGATCTCCTCTGCTTTCCTCAGTATGCTTTCCTTTGTGTAGCCAAGCCTTTCCTCGCTCTTCTCATCAAGTGTCGAGAGCGGGGCAACGAACGGGCATCTGTTTGTAGATATCCTGACGATGCCGCTCTCCTCGTAGTCTGCTGTGACAGTCTCCGGAACAGGCCTTGTCAGGTCAAAACAGTAGACATCCGGGCTGTTGTCCTTCTGGAAGATAGGAAGCATAGGATGCGTTGCGCCTCTCTCGGATGCAAACATAGCGGATGTATAAAGGAATGGCTTTGCCCTCAGCACGTCAATGACTCTGTTGACATCATTCTTGTATCTCAGGTTCAGTGCATACATGAAGAGCTTCGGCTGCTTTTCACGGATCAGCCTGGCAACGTTTATCGTCGCATATACGTCAACAAGCGCATCATGTGCTCCGATCTGCTCGATTCCATTCTCCTCAGTCAGGTCTGTGAGCCTGAATGAGACGGTGCCTGTCTCAGGGTTCAGCTTTGTGAAGTTTATCCCGTCAGGCCTCAGGTCCCTTGTTGCTCTTACAAGGTTTATGATATCCCACCTTGAGCATCTGTTCCTGTATTCCCTCTCAAATGGGTCATAGAGGTTCCTGTAAAGTGTTGCCCTGATGCATTCGTCATCGAACTTTATATTGTTGTAGCCTGCTGTTATTGTATCAGGCTTCATCATCTCGTCCCTTATCCTGGCTATGAACTCCGCCTCAGGTATTCCCTTCTCATTTACAGTCTGCGGGGTGATATGCGTCACCATGCATGATGATGGGTTTGGAAGATAGTCAGGCGAAAGCTTCGAATACAGCAGTACAGGCTCACCGACTATATCAAGATTCATGTCTGTCCTTATCATTGCCGCCTGCGCGATCCTGTCATAGCGCGGATTCAGGCCGAAGGTCTCCAGATCGTACCAAAGAATAGTTCTCATATGCCTTATATTAGCAGAAATAGCATATGATAAGCATGCATTTCAGAATCAAAAAACTTTTTTATGCCTGGCTTTGCCTGATAGCTGTTCACCCCTCTTGAATGTAAATGTCTTATATAAAAGAAATTATGAAGCCAGATAAGAGTTCTTTGTTCTTGCATATCTATATAATATCTGAAAATATCTGTATTTTTGGACTAGGCAAGACCCCCTCTTGCTGTTATTATCAGTCTGCATTCAGAATTCCATGTATATGGGGTTCGCACTTGATGGATTCAGGGGCTGGGCATAACCCAGAAGATATTTATGAGAGAAGGTTAGAGAGATGGAAGAGACTAATCAGTTTTTTATCGATCGTCAGAACGATTTTGAGTCTTCGGCTAGAAGTTATCCAAGGAAATTCCCGATTGCGATAAAAAGAGCAAAGGGTACCTGGGTTGAAGATGTGGAAGGTAATAGATACCTTGATTTCCTCTGCGGGGCTGGTACACTGGCTCTTGGTCACAATGACGATGAGGTGAATGCTAGAATGGTCGAGCTTCTTACCTCTGATTTTCCTCTTCATACGCTTGACCTTACAAC
>CAKQTF010000224.1 GCA_934276695.1 uncultured Spirochaetales bacterium | reverse complement strand
TCTTTGCATCGAGCAATATCTGTATATACTTCGAAACAGTCTCTCTGCCTATACGGATACCGTTATTCTCAAGAGCCTTATGAATATTGTTTATACTTGCAAGAGCTCCGAAATTACCGATTACATATCTCCTGACAGACTCAAAAGCATCCCTGTCCTTTATCTTAACCCGTTTTCTTATATCCTTCTCGAATATCTCATCAACAATTCCCCTGACATATGCTCTCTTAGCTCCGATATCATCAATCTGCACTGTGCAGGGAAAACCACCTTCAAGTATGTAGTTATTGAGTTCAGCTACCGGATTGCTATCTATTGTCTTGTTGTATAATGCCTTCATGCCTTCGTATTCATCAAAGCTCAATGGGAATAACTCAAACTCGAGATAACGTCCGGTAAGCTTTGTCACTAGCTCGCCGCTCAGCAGGTATGAATTTGGTCCTGTGATGAATATTGAGTAGCATCCTTCCATTCTGAATCCATTTATGACTTCCTCGAATGAGCCTATGTTCTGGATCTCATCAATGAAAAGATAAACAAGGCCTTTCCCCTTTGCCTCTTTTTTTATCAGCGCCTCAAGCTGATCGGAATTCCTGACTGAGCGGTTTGCCAGGCTATCAAGATCAATATACACAATATTGCTCTCAGGTACGCCATTAGCCCTAAGCTCTTCAGCAATAGTCTCCATCAGACAGGATTTACCTGACCGACGGACACCTGTAATGACTTTTATGATATCGCCGTCATTGTAAAATGGACGGATTTTCCTTAGATATTTTTCCCTTCTATATAGTTCCATATCATTCATTATTATACAGAACAATCCTAGTCAAATGCGAGTTATCATTGCAGATTTTGAAAAAAAAGCAGAAATTGCAATGATAACTCCATTTTAGCTATTCACCTGATCTCTTGCAGCATTAAAAAAACCTCTGCCACAGACCAGCAGAGGGATATCATGAACAATGCCTGGATCAGACAGATGAAGATGAGGCATATTCACCAGATAGTGTTTGTCTCTGCTCTTCGCCACCAGCAGGTGTAACTATCATAATTGCATCCATCCTGCACCTGCTGTCATCCATCTTCGTGAACGTATATGTAATCGATATCGATCCTCCTGCATTGCTTTCTGAGATTGATATCGTAAGGGTATCTCCAGAAGTCTTGTATATGGCATCAGGCGGCACATCTGCATTCGTGCATTTCTCACCATCAAATGAGAACTCACTCACTGGCATAGATGCAGAAGAAGCTGTCCATTTCTTATTAGCAATCCAAGAAGGGATTCCATCCCTAACTGAAGGAGCTGGCGGAACACTATTAGCAGGATCTGAACAGGAAACAGCAAGAACAAAAGCGAATGCAATCAGCATAATAGCAGCTATTCTCTTCATTAATTTTTCTCCTTTTATCTCGCTAAATAATACCCCCCCCAGTTCTATTCTGTCAAATTCTTTCTTTATGGTGCTGTTTTTATTCGGATTCCCCTAATTAAAAAAGGAAATAAGAATCATTAATGCTCTTCTGATTATTGGCAGACTTCCCCCTTCTCTATAGCACTCGTGAATGTAATCACGTGGCTGATAGTAGAAATCCGTGTTGTAATCTGAGATTGCACCGTCAAGCCATGATGTATAGATTTCAATAAGACTGTCTATTATATGCGCTTCATCATCTCCGCACACATCCTCGGTCAGCCTTTCATAGACCTCTCCGATTGTCCAGTAATCAGGGAGGGCATACCGGCAAGAACCTGCGTTGTCATAATCACCCATAGGAATACTGCACATATCAATAAAATCATCCGCTGTCTTTTCAATCGGCTCACAGTGAAACACATCTGAGTAAAAATATATGCGGGAAATTGTATTATTTCCTAAAATACTCACAAGCTCAGAACGTTTAAGCTTCTGTTCCCGCCCGATGAATTCAATCAGACTGCATGTTAGAACAGAGCATTATCATTTTTCATCAGATACCGCTACTCCTTTCATGAATGACAGAGTCTCCAGTGCATGAGCTGTATGAAAGCTGATCTGATGAAACCAGCCAGCATAATTATATTATATTCATCTGCCATAGCATTCAGATCAGGAATAGCCTGAACCGTGCAATGCTATTCCCTGGCAAGCACCACAGCTGTCTCTATATGGCTTGTCCCCGGATAGAAGTCAAACACACGTGCCCTGTCAATTGAATACCCTGTGAATTCAGGTATGTCCCTCGAGAGAGTGACGCTGTTGCAGCTTACATAGATTATCCTCTCTGGCTGCCATGATGAGATCATCTCAGCAACGCCTTCCCCGAGTCCTGTCCTTGGCGGATCCACAATCACTGTAGATGCCCTATGCCCCATTCTGCGGCCCCACTCTCTGACATCACCTGTGAATGACATGGCAGAAGGCGCATTCTTCTTTGAGAGGATCAGGCACTCTCTCTGCTTCTCAACAGCCCAGACTTTCTTGCCTGAGCCTTCAAAAGCTGCTGAGAATGTGCCGACACCGCTGTATAAATCCATTATCTCATCACCTGCTGCATTCTCTGTCACAAAAGCAAGAAGCTCAGGAAGAAGACCAGGATTTGACTGGAAGAACACTCTTGAAGACACATAGTATGGAATGCTGCCGACTGTGGTCCTCACAGCCTTATCGGATAATGATATCTCATCGTCTCCTGCAAATGCAGGGACCTCAGCAAAGCCTGTGCGGCTCATCCTGTTCTCAAACATCGCGCTTCTTGCTGCCCTGAAAAGGCTCTGGCCCTTTCCGGAAAGCAATGCTGAAAGCTCTTTCCTGAGGACAGGGCACGAGTCTATCTCTATTATCGAGTTGCTTCTGGATGCAAGGAATCCCTGCCGTTTTGACCTGAGATCCACGTGGTATCTGGCTCTTGACCTGTACCCTGTGGCTTTCCCATAAGAAGGAGGAAGGAATTCAGGAACAGAATCCAGATGCGCAATCCTTATAAG
>CAKQTF010000223.1 GCA_934276695.1 uncultured Spirochaetales bacterium | reverse complement strand
GTATTGACTGCAGTAGCACCCTTTGCTCCGAGCTTCTTATCGAGGTTGACATTCCTGAGATAGAATCCAAGGCCAACAGCTGCGAAGATGAAGAGTGTTGATGTTGTTGCTACCTGTCCATGTGAATGATTGATCTCTGCTGTGTTTGTTGTAAGAGTTCCGAATGACTTTGCAACAATATCAGAGAAAGCAGCGATAACAAGGATGCAGAAGAGGTAAACGAAGATGAGGAACAGCCTCTTTCCAAGCTTTCCAACATAGTTCTCAATGATGATTCCGATTGAGCGTCCCTTGTTTCTTACGGATGCGAACATTGATGAGAAATCCTGGACTGCACCGAAGAAGATGCCTCCGATCACACACCAGAGAAGGACAGGAACCCATCCGAATACTGCAGCCTGAATAGGTCCGTTGATCGGGCCTGCGCCTGCGATTGATGCGAACTGATGGCCGAAGACCACCTGAGCCTTTGTAGGAACATAGTCGATTCCATCGTTGATCTCGACTGCTGGTGTAGGTCTGCTGTTATCAACACCCCACTTCTTTGCAAGCCATCTTCCGTAGAAGATATAGCCAAGACCAAGAGCAACAATGCCTATGAGAAGAATTGCAATACCACTCATATCTTATCTCCCTTATATTTAAAAAATGTTTTTTACGCATCTGAAAGTTTATGATTTATAAAACAACCTATTCAATTGGAAAATGATGGCTTGTGCAGTAAATTTTATTGTTTATTGGATATTTAAGCTAATTATAGAATATTTGCAGATATTAAATTTGTCTGATGCTAATCAAAAGAATAATTCTGCTATATTAGCGAATATATTGACGTGTCTGAACTCCTGTATATCAAGGGTATTTAGCCTTATATCGATAATTATATACTGGATAAGTGAATAGGTGATAAATAAAATCCTCTGGAAACTGCATTGTTATGAATAAAGCCAAAATTGAAAACTGGATTCTGCATGGTAATCCATATGAAAAACAGCATTAGCATTCTGTGTTATATGAATAACTGAATAGATGTGGAAAGCTTCTCTTTATTCTTACATAATTTCTTTTTCTGTAAATAATTACAAGTATAATTTTCTTGACAGAATCAAACGGGGGGGGTACACTCCGTAGTAAGAGGTAATTATGAAAAAATATAGCTTTCTTATCGTATGTATAACACTACTGATTGCATTGTTCGCTGTTTCTTGTAAAGCTGAACCAGAACATCAGCACAATTATATTGCAAAATATAATGATGTAGAACATTGGAAAGAATGTGAATGTGGCTCAAAGATTGATATCGCTAAACACATGGGAGCATGGGAAAAAGATTCTGTAGCTGGTGTCTTAAGAAAATGCTCAAGCTGCGAATGGGAAAAAGCAGATCCTTCAGGTGTTGCTGTGGCTAATATTGATGAATTTAATGCTGCAATGGAAGATGCAGGAAAGACAATCTATCTGATTAATGATATTGCTACACCAAAGAGATTTTCCATAAAAGGTAAATCCATCTCAATTGATTTCAATGGGCATAAGATTACGCTCAGTGATTCTTTTGCAGATACAGGTGCAGGCCCTTATGGTCTTATCACAATAGATAATGAAGGCGAGCTGACACTTAAAGATAGTAGCAATGGAAACGGTGGAATTGATGTGGTTGCAAATTCGAATCCAAAGATAGGATATTGTATTGTCATATATCCTGATGATGGGCACAAGGCAAAGCTTACAATCGACGGTGGATTCTATAAGGCAACCCAGTGTGCTATATCAGGAAATGGTTCATATGATAACATTTGTGCAGAAATTGATATTAACGATGGTATATTTGAAGGTTCAACAGCAATTTATCATCCTCAGAATGGCATTATGAGAATTACTGGTGGTGAATTCAAAGGTTCAGATACAGCTATAGAAATAAGAGCCGGCAAGGTTAATATTGCTGGTGGAAAGTTCATTTCTACTTCTGCTGTATATACCTGCAAGCATAATGGAAGCGGTACTACCACTATTGGCTCTGCTATCGCAATTGCTCAGCATACAACTAAGCTTCCTATTACTGTAGGGATTGATGGTGGCGAGTTCGCTGGTGTAAATGCTGTAAGTGTGGATGATCCTGAAAAGAATGAAGATTTTGCAAATGTTAAGCTTCAGATCAATGGCGGAAGCTTAAGATCTACAAAGGCTGATGATAGTTATGCAGTTTATGACTATACCGGAAGTATGAAGAATTTTATTTATGGTGGAACATTTACTGCTTCTCATTCCCCTGCTGAACCAGATAAGCAATATACAGCAGATGGTACTACTACAACAGGTAACGATGGAGTATGGAAAGTAACTAAAAACTGATTGTCAGAAAAATAATATGATTACGTTTCCTCTCTAGGCATATGCTTAGAGAGGTCTTTAATTCAGAAAAATTTTTCATATCAAATCCAAAATATTTGACACTGTTCTGGTGAAAAATATATATTTTGAGCATGGGGTTGAATATGGGAAATAGAAAGTTTCTTATTTTATCTATTGCTGTTATTGTGATGATGCTTGCTGCATCATGTACTAGTGAGCCGCTTTCTCCGAAGAAAGTCTGGGATAAGACTGCTGATGTCAGCTGGTTTGATGATACTAAGACTGAATTTCTTATTGAGACAGAGGAACAGCTTGCAGGTCTGGCTAAGCTTGTTAATGACGGAAATGAATTTGAAGGCATAACAATAAAGCTTGGCAATGATATGGATCTTAATAATGAAGAGTGGACTCCTGTTGGAAAACCGCTTGCAGATAAGGAACCTTATGGAAATACTGATGATAAATTCTATGGGTTCAGAGGCACATTCGATGGAAATGGCCATACAATCAGCAATCTGAAGATCTATCGTGAAAAGGTTGAGGATAACCTCAATACAAACCTGTCATTTATTGGGCTTTTTGGTATTATTGAATCAGGTGCAACCATTAGGAATCTGACAATCGAGAATGTAGATATAAA
>CAKQTF010000222.1 GCA_934276695.1 uncultured Spirochaetales bacterium | reverse complement strand
CTCTGGCACTTAGCATTTCCAGTATGCCTTTTGTAATGTGCCATCTCTTCTGTGTGTACTCATCCTGCTCTTCCATAATGTACTGGAAGCCTCTCATCCTATGCCATATGTCATCTCTGTATGAATTCGAGCCTGGCCTCTCATCAAGATGGTGCATCCTGCTTTCAGATGAATCATCCATGTCTGAGAATGCATTCCCGGAAAGAGGGAAGGTGCTTATGTAAGGCAGAGTGCATGGATGTCCGAATGCTGATAGGAGCATGGTCTCAGCAGGCTTATCTGCAAATAGTATTATATCTGATTCTGCTGTTGTCGCTGTGCATATGCCTCTTGGGCTTCTGCTGTGATCATCATCCCTGCTTCCATCTGCCACATCATGCTCAGATAGGATCTGCTTGATCTGCTCTGCTGTGATCCTCTTCTCTGGCTTTACTGAGAAGGGAAGGGGCTCTCCATCATATCCATCAGAGAGCATTGAGAGTGCTTTTCGCTCTCTTAGGGTATTGTATTCGCTTTCATAGCTCCCGCTTTCCTGGTAGCACTCTGCAAAATCGAATTGAGCTATGCCATCATACCAGTGCATATCATATGCATATGAGACCAGGTCTTCCGGATAGATATCTCCGTCTTCTATCCCATGGATTGTATAGTGATTCGGGATGACAGCAACCTCATCATCCTTCACGCGTCTTGCTATGCAATGCTTTCCTCTGACTACTGCAACAACCCAGGCCTCATCCTTATCTGCAGCAGTATATGTCCTTCCGGATGGTGCATAGCCGTATTCCTCAATGAGCTCTGTTATTATTCTTACGGCATCCCTGGCGCTTACAGCCCTCTCTGCTGCTATCCTTCTCAGGTTGTATTCTATCCCGCCACCAGATAGCATATTGCTGGAAGACTCCTTTGAGAGTGCGCAGTTGTTGCTCCCGATGAATACTCCCATCTCATTGATGAAGCTGTCTGCTGCAGTGAGTCCTCCATCCTGGCCTAATAGCTCAATCCAGTAATAACCATAGGACTGTGCTTCAGGAATCATTGCCCGGCCGCTCTCGGAAGGCATATATCCTTCTCTTATTGCTCTTTCTACGTAGCCATGTCTTACAGCTGCATCCGGATCATCCTCATTCCTGCCTACTATCACAAAGCCAGTGGAAGAAGCATCCTTTCCGACTAGCAGTGTAGTGCAGGCATGGATAGGAAGTGACGCAGCGGCAAGCAATAGGATCAGCAGAATCTTTCTCATGGAATTAAGGTTACGTGAATAACCAGATAGATTCAATTGCATTGGTGAAGATGGATATGAGAGTTTATCCAGTAACAGAGTGCCAATAGTTTTAATCATTTTTCTGGAAATGGGTAAGATAGAGCATATGGATTCTCTCTATACACTCTATTTTTCATTTCATATTGAGTTGCTGAGTTCGGAAACTGGATTAATCCCTTTCGAATATCAGAATCTTCTGGGTGAATTTCTTTGCAACAGGCAACAATGCAAAAAATCTATATGCAGGTGAGAATACTGCCATTCCTCGAAGGATATTATCATCCTTTATTTTATGATACCCTGCTGCAATATTCTCAAGCTCTTCAAAATGGTCAGCGCCAAAGATGAATTTCGATCCTGTCTGCTGTATGGATTTCTCTATTCTCTCCTTATTTACCCACACCTTTGCCAGGCATTCCATAAGAATATATGCATTGTCAAAATTATCTTTTATGATTTTCAGTATCTGCCCATTTTCCTCTGCTGTCAGATACATGGAAAGTCCCTCCATGATGAAAAGCATTTTCCCTCGTACCTTAACCTCATTTGCCCAGGCAGAATCAAGAGCGGAAATCCCTATAGTAGAAACCCGGCCCGATTCCTGAAAGATCTGGTTCCGGATTGCTGCCGTTTCTGGTAAATCCAGATTATACCATGTGATCTTACCATTATCCACACGGTAGAATCTTGTATCCAGACCACAGGCTATATTGACCACCGTGCAATCAGGGTTTTTCTCTATAAAACCCTTTACCAATTCATCAAAAACGATAGTTCTGGCGACTACCCCTTTTCCCATTGCTGAATCCCTTGCAGCTGCAGAAAAGTCATAATCAATTTTATCAACCAGTTCTACAGCTTTTGCATCATAGAACTTATGTTTTTTGCTTTTTGAATATTGGGCTCTGGCATAAAAGCTCTGGAGCATTGTCTCTGCATTGCCGCTGATTGCCGGCTTTATTTTCCCATTCATTTTCTCATATCACCTCAGATCCCGATTTGTTAATCCCATTAATATCATACTTCTTCTGCAATTGCATATTATCTATTTTTCATTACATTTTCCCACCATGCTCATTCCTGCCGTCAGCATCCGTCTGATCTTCTCCTGCATGGTTTCTTGCTCATCTATATCGGACAGCATATACCGGCTCTCTGCACCTGGATCTCTGAAGCATTTCCTGATAAGCTGCATTCATGGACTCTATAAATGCAGAGAAGCTGCAGGAAAGCCTAATTGCAGGATTCATTTCAGGAGACAGGCATTCTGATCCGTCACTGATCCCATCACTGCTGGTGAATGACTACAAGAGGGAGAAGAAGATACTCACAGCGCTTTCTGATGAGCTGATGAGCTGTGACTCATTTGATTTCTCTGTTGCCTTCATCAATAATGAAGGGCTTGCCTCGATAAAGGAGATCCTTGCAGAGCTTGAAGTGCGTGGCATACACGGAAGGATACTGACGACGGATTACCTGGATTTCACAGAACCATCCGCACTTGAGGACCTGATGCAGTTCAGCAATATAGAAGTAAGGATGTACACAAAGGGAAGCTTCCACCCGAAGGGCTACATATTCAGGCACAGTGACCATTACTCAATGATAGTCGGTTCTGCGAATCTCACCGCATCAGCTCTCAGCATGAATCAGGAATGGTGCATAAGGCTAGTATCTCTATCTGATAGCCATATCGCAGAGAGCATGGCAGCTGAGTTATCAAGGGTATGGG
>CAKQTF010000221.1 GCA_934276695.1 uncultured Spirochaetales bacterium | reverse complement strand
GTAGGGACAGCCAGAGCAGGCGGCCTGTGATCAACTTCCATCTCGATAGTGAAGGCGGCAGGATATTCTATCAGCTGACAAGCCGCAATATCGGATCACAGCTTGCAGTTGTCATGGATGGCAAGGTCAAGAGCGTAGCTACAATCAACAGCGCAATCCAGGATAGCGTGCAGCTTTCCGGTGGATTCACTGAGGATGAGGCAAGGTCTCTTGCAATTGTCCTGAAGACGGCATCTCTCCCTGTGGATCTCAAGGTGCTGTCCCAGCAGGCTGTCGGAGCAACGCTTGGCGATGACGCTGTCTCTATTGCGCTCAAGGCAATCATAATCGGCATTGTCCTTGTGATTGTCTTCATGATCATATACTATGGACCGGCAGGCCTGATTGCAGACTTCGCGCTTCTGATGAATTTCTATATGATGATTGCAGTTCTCTCAGCGATGAACTTCACTCTGACACTTGCATCAATAGCAGGCCTGGTCCTCACCCTTGGCATGGCAATCGATGCCAATGTCATAATATATGAGAGGATGAAGGAAGAGCTTAAGGCCGGGCAGTCTATCCATGAGGCGGTTAAAGCCGGATTTGGAAAGGCATTCTGGACAATCATGGATTCTAATGTGACAACGATAATAGCAGCTGTTGTGCTCTCTGTTTTCGGGTCAAGCTCAGTGAAGGGCTTTGCGAATACCCTTGCAATAGGTGTGGCCTGCTCGCTGTTCACAGCCCTGTTCGTCTCCCATCTCTTCTTCGATCTGCTTGTGAGTGAGGATAAGGGCAATGTGAAGCTCTCCTGGAGGAAAAATGAAAGATAAAAAGCCATTTGGGGTTCTAAGATATAAGTTTATTGCTTTCGGTGTGTCTCTGACAGTCATTCTTGCCGGAATCATAGTCTTTTTCGTGTGCGGCGGGTTCAATACGGGTATTGATTTCGGCTCAGGATATTCTGAGCGTGTCCAGATTGCACCTCTTGGCATGACTGTGAGATACAGTGGCCCTGAGGCTGCCACTCTTTCTGTCTCATCGAATACCCTGACGCTTCAGTTCAGGAGCTCATCCGGTGTCAGAAGCTATAGCTATAGCCCTGAGTCATATCCTACTGTAGGCGATCTGGCAAAGGCAATGGAGAGTGATGGCGCTGAGGTATCAGTAAGGGATGGCTCCCTTATGACAGCGGATCTTGTCTCAGGCTTCGGCTTCCCTGCAACACTGTCATCCTCATGGACCAGGCTTAACTTTGCAACACCTACAAGGGATGTGTATATCGAGGATGTGAGAAGCGCTCTCGCATCTCTTGGAAATGCGAATATACAGACTCTTGGCGCTGCAAGCTCTGGGTATTTCCAGGTCAGGGTCAATGTGGAGGATGGTGAGAGCCAGGAGAGCATAGAGCAGAAGGTCAGCAGTGCTCTCTATAGTGCATTCGGGGAGGAGAACGTCGTTGTCATGCAGTCCGATTTCGTAGGGCCGAAGTTCTCGTCATCGCTTATTAAGTCCTCTGTGTATGCAATACTCATTGCAATAGCTCTTGTGCTTGTGTATATTGCCCTGAGGTTCCGCATTGCCTATGCAGTGTCTTCGATTGTGGCTCTCTTCCACGATGTGCTGATGATGCTCTCTCTGATTGCTGTATTCAGGCTGGAGGTCTCATCGACTACGATTGCCGCAATCCTCACGATCATAGGATATTCCCTGAATAATACGATTGTTATATTCGACAGGGTCAGGGAGAACCTGAAGGAAATGAAGAAGAGCGGAGTTGATGATGTGATTGACCTGTCTGTAAGGCAGTCTCTTACAAGGACAGTGATAACAAGCCTCACAACGCTTTTCGCTATCGTCCCTCTTGCTATATTCGCATCCGGTGATATAAAGCTGTTTGCGATAAATCTCACATGGGGAATAATTGTTGGTGCATATTCATCCAACTTCATTGCCCCTGGACTGCTGTCAATCCTCAATAAGGTCTGGCCGATCAATGTGGAGAAGGCCCATAAGGCAGAGGATTATTCTCTTGTCTGATAGGTCTGTCATTGTTGCTGACAGCCTTGGTTTCTGCGCTGGGGTGGAAAGGGCTGTCGGCAGGCTTAAGGAAGGTGCAGATGAAGCAAGAGGGAAGGGGCTTCCGTGCTATGTCTATGGTGACATTGTGCACAACAAGGAGGTGATGGCATCCTTCAGCAGTTATGGCATTAAGAGGATATTCTCACCAGAAGAAGCGCCTGGGCCTGGTATCGTCGTGATCAGGGCACATGGGATCCCTGATGATATGAGGAAGCGCTTCTGCTCATCGGGCTTTACATTGATTGATGCCACATGCCCTGTTGTCCTCAGGAATCAGGAGCTTGTCAGAAGCTCGGATAGGCCGGTTCTTATCATAGGCTATCCTGAGCATGCCGAGGTCAGGTCCCTTGCAGGTGCTGCAAAGACTGACTGCCAAGTCGTGTCATCTGCAGCTGAGATTGCTACTGTAGACCGCGGACTAACATACAACGCTGTCCTCCAGACCACATTCTCCGATACTGAATATGACAGGATCGTGCTTAAGGCCAAGGAGATAGGGCTTCATGTACGCTTCCTGAATTCAGTCTGCTCAGCATCGCGGATGAGGCGTCTTGCTGTGATGAGGATCCGCAGCAGTGCTGATGCCTTTGTCGTGATCGGAGACCGGATGAGTGCGAATACAAGAGAGCTTGCAGCGCTTGCTTCCGAGGCAGGATGCAGGGTATTTTCAGTAGAGAAGGCAGATGACTTGCCACAGGATGTCTTTTCTTATGATAAGATAGGAGTAACGGCAGGAGCATCAACGCCATCTGCCGTGTATAATGATGTGATAGAGGCATTAAGGAGCAGAAATGGATAATATCAAGAAGAGCATTCCTATTCCTACAGTCAAGAGATTCCCTTCCTATCTCAGGATTCTTAAGCAGAACCAGAGGGCAGGGATAGAGAATATAAGCGCAACAGTGCTAGCTGATGAGCTCGGCCTGAAGCCGATACAGGTCAGGAAG
>CAKQTF010000220.1 GCA_934276695.1 uncultured Spirochaetales bacterium | reverse complement strand
ACATAATGTAAATAAATTATTGTGCGCATGCACATATAGCTGTAAACTTTAGCATATGGATGGAAAGAGAATATCAGAAGCGGATTTTTACAAGGGACTTTATGATGCGGTGATCAGCAAGAGCATCCCGATGCTGCTGAAGCTGTCATACTCAATCTGGAATATGCCTATCTCCATTATAGATATAGACTACAATGTACTTGGAATGTACCCCGTCAAGGATGTCGGGGACAGCACATATGACATCATAATAAAGACCCAGAAGATCTCAAAGGAAGAGAAGAAGAAGTTCATTGATGAGAAATATCTAATGAGCCTGCACATGTGCAATCGCCCATTTATAATAGACTGGGGTGTTGCATATGCAAACCACAGATACTCTTATAAGCTGTCAATTGATGGCATAATGTATGGAGCAATGTCCATGGTTCTCCTGAATGGATTCAAGATGGACGGGGACGATGAGGCAAAGTTCATGAAGATCGCAGAGGCTGCTGCGAAGATAGCCTCCTCATCATCAAAATCCGTACAGATATCCGCGACCTCGAAGAATCTCATGATAAGATTCCTGCTCACAGGAGTCGATGTCAGCACTGAGACTGCGAAGCTGTATCTGGACAGAGATCTTAACAGCGGGAGCTACAGGCTGATTCTCGGGACAAGCGAGGAGCTTGAATCCCCTTTCTACAGCGAGGACCTGCTGAAGAGAATAAGGATTGCCCTTCCGGATGCATATATAAACATAATTGATAACAGGCTCTACACAGTGCTCATCGGAGGCCGGAATGATACTGAAAGGCTCATAAGCACAGTATCACGGTTCGGTGATTTCAGGCTTTATGCAAGTGATGAGTTCTCTGATATAACAAAGCTGCGGACATACCGGGACCAGGTGGATTTCCTTTCCACAATGCCATACAGCAGGGACTGCCGGATCATGGAATACAAAGACAGCAAGATTTACCACATAGCATCATACATCCCGAAGGAGGCCAGGGATGAGATACTCAGGACAAACAGAATCCAGGCGCTGAAGGACTATGATGCAAAATACAACACAGATCTTCTTGAGACGCTTAAGATATATTCGCGCAACGTCTTTGACAGCAGGAAGACATCAGAGGAGCTGAATGTGCATAGGAACACCCTGCTCAACAGGCTCAACAGGATAGAGCAGATCGCATCCCTCTCAATGGACAGCGAGAAAGACATCTTCGATATAATACTCTACTTCGTGCTTACTGAGTATGATAGCGCATGCCGCCAGGCAAGCCAGGCCTGAGCTCTAAGGAGCATATGGCAATCCTGTCATGCATTACAGCCGCCGGATGCGGAACCAATCAGTGCAGAGACAATGCATGGCAGGCTTTACTCTAAGACCGCCATTTTTGCTTCTTATTCCATTATTCAGAAAATAAAATATTATATCACTTGAAGATATTTCATCTCTATGCTACTCTCTCTTGGCATTTGAAGAAAAATAAGGAACAGAAATATGGATATACTTCCTGCATTTGCAGAACTAGGGCTTTCAGCAAAGACTCTGACAGCTCTTGAGAAGAAAGGCTTTGAGGAGCCGACAGAGATACAGAAGGCATGCATCCCGCTCTTAATGCAGCCAGGGACAGAAGTAATCGGGCAGGCACAGACAGGCACAGGTAAGACTGCTGCATTCGCGCTTCCGATCATCGAGACAGTAAGCGATAAGACAAAGGCTGTCGAAGCACTTATCCTTGCGCCTACCAGGGAGCTTGCGCTCCAGGTAAGCGAGGAGATCAACTCACTGAAAGGTGACAGGGCACTTGAGATTGCTCCGATCTATGGCGGAGCAAGCATGGAGAACCAGCTAAGGAAGCTTAAGAAGGGAGTGCAGATTGTAGTCGGCACACCAGGCAGGATACTGGACCACATCAGACGCGGCACGCTTAAGCTTGAGAGCCTTGAGTTCATGGTGCTTGACGAAGCGGATGAGATGCTTGATATGGGATTCATTGAGGATATAGAGGAAATCCTGAAATCAGTCCCTGAAGAGAAGAGGATGCTGATGTTCTCGGCAACAATGCCAGCAGAGATCCTCAAGCTCTCTGAGACATTCATGAAGAACCCGCAGATAGTGAGAACTGCAAAGGCATCCCAGTCCACAAGCCAGGCAGACCAGATTTACTATGAAGTGAAGGAAAGCGACAAGATCGAGGCACTCACCAGGATCATAGACAGGGATCCATCATTCTATGGCGTTGTATTCTGCAGGACAAAGCTCCAGTGCGATGAGGTTGCAAAGAAGCTCTCAGACAGAGGCTATGACGCAGCAGCACTCCATGGCGACCT
The DNA here is from genome assembly GCA_934276695.1 of uncultured Spirochaetales bacterium. Taxonomy (GTDB): domain Bacteria; phylum Spirochaetota; class Spirochaetia; order Sphaerochaetales; family Sphaerochaetaceae; genus Ornithospirochaeta. The sequence continues at coordinate 686 of CAKQTF010000220.1, read as the reverse complement.
ATCACAGAAAGAGAGGGAGAACATACTGAAGCGGATGAAGGATAAGAGGCTGACAATCCTCGTTGCAACAGACGTAGCGGCAAGGGGCCTTGACATCCAGGAGCTCACGCATGTCATAAACTACTCACTTCCGCAGGACCCGGAGATCTATATACACAGAGTCGGAAGGACAGGAAGAGCAGGCAAGAACGGAACTGCGATAACATTCATCACACCATCAGAGGCAAGGAAGTTCTCATATATAAAGAGAGCAAGCAAAAGCGAGATAAGGAAAGAGGAGATCCCGACAGCAAGCGAAGTGATCGAGAGCAAGAAGGCAAGGATACTTGAAACGCTTGAGGCTGCACTCGGCAATGAGCCAGCTGCAGACTACTACTCACTTGCAGAGATGCTTCTTAACGGAAAGGATCCAAGGGATGCATTCGCTTCCCTTCTTGCATATATCTATAAGGATGAGCTCGACATATCACAGTACAGGGACATCAGGTCAGATTCCCAGAAAGGAAGGAAGAAGAGCTACAGCGATTCTGACCGTCCTCTGGATAAGGTCCATAGGCCAAGCATGGATGAGGAAGGTCTGACCAGGCTGTTCATTGCAAGGGGATCGAGAGACGGGATCACGAAGAAGGACCTTGTTCAGATAATCATGGACCAGACAGGCGCTAAGAACTCCGAGATACACGGAG
>CAKQTF010000219.1 GCA_934276695.1 uncultured Spirochaetales bacterium | reverse complement strand
GCTATTTTGATGCAGCTAGATACGGGCTGTAGAATCATAGGAGTTTTTATGGCATTTTTCAGAAAGATAGGAGAGAAGATAAAGAACCTCTTCTCTGCAGGCAGAATAGATGATGAATTCTTTGAGAATCTAGAGGATACACTGATTGAGGCAGATATCGGAGCAAGGCTTACGATGGAAGTCGTTGATGCGCTGAAGGAAGAGGCCAAGTCTGATAAGATAACTGATCCTGCTGTGCTTCATAACAGGATGAAGGACATCCTGTCTCAGTATATCAGAAGAGCTGAAATCGATATTCCATCTGATTCCCTTTCCGTATTCATGGTCCTTGGTGTGAATGGCGTTGGAAAGACGACATCCATTGCAAAGATGAGCAGATACTATTCAAAGCAGGGCCAGAGAGTGCTGCTGGCTGCTGCCGATACATTCAGGGCTGCTGCTGTCGATCAGCTTGAGATCCATGCTGACAGGCTTGGCATGAGGATAGTCAAGCAGCAGATGGGAGCGGATCCAGGTGCTGTGATATTCGATGCGGTAACATCCGCACAATCCCATGGGGATTCCCTTATCATCGCAGATACCGCAGGACGCATGCATAACAAAGAGAATCTTATGAAAGAGCTGAAGAAGATGGATAAGATAATAAAGGCAAAGAACATCAGCCCTGATCATTACCATAAGATCCTTGTCATAGATGCGACCACTGGACAGAATGGTGTTGCACAGGCAACGCTCTTCAATGAAGCTGTTCCGCTTGATGCCATAATCCTTACAAAATATGATTCAGCAGCAAAAGGCGGTGCACTGCTGCAGATAGGAAAGCAGCTTGGGCTTCCTGTGCTGTTTGTATGCACAGGAGAAGGATATGATGATATACATCCATTTGATAAGGATGAATATCTGAACGCGCTTCTTGGCCTGTAGCCTGATGAAGAGATTCATTGCACTATCATTATTATCCTTCATCCTTCTTCCCGTCTATTCAGTGTTCTGGGAAAGCAATGAGCTTGGCCAGCATCTGCGGCAGATAGATGCGTGGAGTGACTCTGGATGGGTTCTCTCTTCAGATGGCAATGAGTCTGAGCTTTTCTATGAGGGGACTCCTGTTTTCAGGAGAGGATCATATGATGGTTATGATTCTGTGATCTATCAGGATGGAAGGGAAGAGCGCACTGAATATGAGAATGGGCTTGCTGTGAGACAGATCATAAAGGACGGCAATGATGTTTCCGAGTATTCAATATCATATGATGATGGCTCTATGTCAGGGTATATATACAGCATGAATGGAGAAGTGCGGAAGAGAGTTGAGTTCACATCATTCCGCAATAGCCTTCTATCTGTGTCCGGGGATGAGGCTGGCTATTATGGCAGTGATTTCTATTCCTATGAGATAGATGGTGATATAGTCAGGGTTCAGACAGGTGATGGCGGAAAGCTATTGCGAAGTGATGACAGGATCCTTGAAAAAGGGGATGATGGGCTTTTCCGGAGAAGTGAGGATAGGAATGGGACAGAGTGGACGCTTGTCTATGACAGCCAGCTTGCTCTTATCAGGGAGTATTCTGATTCTGCTGATATAAGATATGAATATGAAAATGGCAAGCTTGCAGCAAAGCGTTCGATCTCTGATGGGATATTGACTCTGGAGTCATACGATGATGGCAGGTTTATGAAGGCTATTACTTATAACGGTGATTCAATCCAGAAGGAAAGGACCGTGATGCCGGATGGTAGAATAGAGGAAATACGCTATCTATCATCTGTCCCACGGTATAGATTCATATATGATGCGGATGGCGTAAGGCTTCTGGAGGCAGAGATCCTATGATAGCTTCATGCTCATTCAGGTATGCTTTCTCAAAGAGCGGAAATCATCGCTCTCAGGTCATACGGATCATCATCACACTCTCACTCTCACTTGCAGTATTCACAGCAGTCCTTTCCATAATGGATTATCTGCAGACAAGCAGGTTTGATGATATAAGGGCCGTACGCTCTTTTGACCTGGTTGTTGATGGCGACTATAAGGAGAGCTTATCTGCGATGTATCCAGAGGCTTCTGTATTCACATATGCTGAAGGCGAGGCAATAATAGACGGAAGCGCATATCTGCTGAGGTATATCGATTCTGATTATAATGGCGGGCTCAGGTATCTCACAGGAGATGGTACAGGCATGATAATACCATATTCGCTCTATAGGAAGAACCGCAGGTCAGAGTACTCTGTCACGCTTCTGAAGAGGGGAAGGAGCGGTGCAAGGCTCCCGAAGAGCATCACATGCAATGCAGGCGGTGTCTATTCAACAGCACTTGGTTCGGAGTTTGACAGCACTATGGTATTCCTTCCTCTCTCTGAATATGATGGCACATCGTTGATCACTGCAGTAATCGGAGCCGGTGATGAGGCGGCTGATGAGCTTTCCGGACTTGGCTATTCTGTCAGGACCTGGAAGGAAAGCGAGGCATCTCTCTATTCTGCGTTCATAGTGGAGAAGGCGATGATGTACTCTGTCCTTTCCCTTCTCTTCATAATCATTGCTGTCAGTGAGCATCACTCCGTATCATCATTCTTCCGCTCCAAGGAGAAGGAGAGAGCTGAACTATGCATACTTGGACTTGGACGCAGCAGGATAGGGGCAATATTCATCATGTCATTCATGATAGTGGTTCTAATAGCCATAACAGCCGCTCTTGCGCTTTCATATTGCCTTCTGCCATTGCTGGAGACTGCAGTATCTCCATTTATATATGGAGAGATAAAGCTGAGGATGCCGCTTGCCGGATTCGTATTCTTCTCTGCATTCTCTCTTCTTTTCACATTTGCATTCTCTCTCCGAGAAGTTATTTCTGATAGGAAAAAGGATCTTATAGAGGTGATACATGGCTGAAAGCGTTCTTAAGCTTGAGAATGTCAGGAAAGCATACAGATCTCCTGATGGAAGCAGTGTTGATATACTGAAGGGCATTGATCTTGAGATAGGAAGAGGCTGCTCTATATCTATTATGGGACAGAG
>CAKQTF010000218.1 GCA_934276695.1 uncultured Spirochaetales bacterium | reverse complement strand
AGCATCTTCTCCAGACAGGGACATGACATACGATAGGAGTGAGCCAAGATACTTTGTATCAAGGCCTTCTTCCATTGCCGCATCAAAAAGCCTGACCACATTCTGAGGCGAGAAGAAGCCAAGATTGCTTCCAAGTGCCGCCATATCCTTCCAGTAAGGCAGAAGCCTGTTCTCCGGTCCAAGCCTTCCACATGAAAGGAAGCAGTCATGGCATGTTGACGGATGGATGCCGAATTCATCACGGAGGCTCTTTCCATCAAGGCCATACGCCCTTGGGTCAAACCGGGAGCTGCAGTTCCTGACAGGAAGCCATCCAAGACGCAGAGCATCATCTATAAGCGCACAGCTGCCTTCGCTTCTTATGCGGCGGGCAAGACGGGAATGCTCAATGATCCTCTTTGCCTTATCACAGAGAGGATCTGATGCTCTCTCTTCCTTATAGTCATAGCCAGAGACCACAATCCCCTTGAGGCCTTTGATAGAGAAGACATTTCCAAGCCCCTCTCCCCTTATATTCCTTCCCTTATACTGCAATGATGCGAAAAGCACGCCATTATCCCCAGCTGGGCCTACAGAGAGGCATTGATCTAAGCTGTTGCGGGAGCATATCGCATCAAAGCCAGCAGAGTCCTTACCCCTGAGGCTCTCTCCGGGCAGGATTTCTGTCTTATCAGGATCTATCACAATGTATGAGAGCCTTTTTGCTGTGCCTTTTATAAGGACTCCCTCATATCCCATCCTGAGAAGAGACAGTCCGACAGGAAGATTCGAATGAGAGAGTGCGGCCTTTCCTGTAATCGGCGATGTGTATGCAAACGATACCTCAGAGAATCCTGAGAGCCTCATGCTGTCTGATGATGGTGCGGTTATGAACAGTGCAGAAGGCTCTGCTTCAAGGTACGAAAGCGCATAAAGAAGCGCTGATGATGAGAGATCATCATGCCACACCTTACCAAGATCAAGATCTATGCATAGCAGACTCATAAGAGATGATTATAACCAATATGCATAATCACGGCTAGAACAGAGAAAAATACACATCAATCCTGTAAATCGATTATATTTATAGAATGAAGAATATAACACTCGATGGATCCACGATATGCACGGACAAGGATCTTATAATAGACCTGTACAGAGAAAAGGCTGCCTTGCGCTACAAGGACAATCCAATAGTAGCTGCAACATCAAATGGCATGCTGGCATCGCTTAAGGATAAGATTGATGACAGAGCTGAGATAGAAGGCATCAGGCTCTTCTCGCCGCTTGGAAAGCGTGTATACAGAAAGAGCCTATGCCTGCTCCTCTCATATGCATCATCTGTCCTGTATCCGGATAGGACTCTTGTAATAGGGCATAGTCTCGGAGATGGCTTCTATTTCTCATACCGTGATGGGTTCATGCCTGATACAGATACACTGAAGGAAGTGATGAAGAAGGCAATAAGCGAGGATATGCCTATTGATCTCATCTCAGTGAAAGGCAAGGATGCCGAGCAGTATGCAGAGGAGCATAAGCTTGATGAGACGCTCAGGCTGCTTAAATCCCGGAATGATGATGAATACAGATTCTCCAGGATCGGCTCCTGCCTCAGCGTTTATTATGAGCCAGTGCTACCATCCTTAGGTCTTCTTGAAGTATGGGATCTGATCAGATACCAGGATGGACTGCTCCTAAGATATCCTCAGTCCAGGAATTCTCTGATGATAATGCCATTCTCTGATAATCCCCTGCTGTTCTCGGTATTCTCAGAGAACAAGCATATTGCAGCCAACATCGGGCTAGAATCTCTCGGAGCCCTCAATGAATCCGTATCTGAAGGGACAATAAATGAAAGGATACTGATCTCGGAATCCGTCATGCATAAGAGGATCTCATCAATTGCAGATGACATAGCATCAAGAAAGAATGCAAGATGCGTATTCATATCAGGGCCATCATCATCCGGAAAGACAACATCATCAATGAAGCTTGCACTTGAGCTTAAGGCCATGGGGTACAGGCCTGTAAAGATAAGTCTTGATGACTACTATCTGCCTACAGATGAGATACCTGTGGACGAGAACGGGGAAAAGGACTACGAGGTACTGGAATCATTGAATCTGAAGCTTTTCAGAGATCAGCTTAGCAGGCTGCTTGCTGGAGATGAAGTCCATATGGCTCATTTCTCATTCAGGAAGAGGACAACTGAATTCTCTGACAAGCCCACAGCAATGGATGATAATACAGTCCTGATCATCGAGGGCATCCATGGCCTCAATCCAGCACTCGCTCCTGATATCAGCAGCTCAGCTGTGTACAGGATCTATATATCTGCTCTCACTCAGCTGAATCTTGACTCAAAATCAAGGATATCAACGACAGATAACAGGATCCTGAGAAGGCTTGTCAGGGACTATAGGACAAGAGGATTCGATGCTGTCGAGACACTCTCAAGATGGCCAAGCGTTGAAAGAGGAGAGAAGAACTGCATATTCCCATTCCAGAACAATGCGGATGCAATGCTGAACAGTGCCCTTGAATACGAGATCGGAGTGCTATCTGTCTATGCGGCCCCGCTTCTCAGATCAGTCAGAAAGGAAACCGGCGCGCCTTTCACAACTGCACGCCGGCTATTATCATTCCTGTCTCTTGTCTATCCGATCCCTGCAGACGCTGTGCCTAAGGACTCAATCCTGAGAGAGTTCATAGGAGGCTCACTCTTCAATGCTACCTGAGAGCTGTCTTATCGATGAGAATCTGATAGACCAGAAGGAAATCCGGATCCATCTTCAGCATTGAGAGCAGTCTCTTTGCGGCTCCGCTCGGTGTGTTCACACCGGCTTCCCAGGCTTCAACAGTCTTGCTGGTGACTCCGAGAAGCTCTGCTAGCATCCTGACAGAAAGAGATAACGAAAGCCTGAGCTTCTTTATCTCTTCCGGAGTGAACTCTGGAAGCGGCGCTGTCTTAAGATACTTATTGCGTGCAGTGATGATACCCTTCCTCTTTGGATATATGGCATCCTTCACTGCATCCCTATAC
>CAKQTF010000217.1 GCA_934276695.1 uncultured Spirochaetales bacterium | reverse complement strand
GATGATTGTCTGCAAATTCGGTGGTTCAAGTGTTGCTAACGCTTCCCAGATAAATAAGGTCAGAGCCATCCTCAGCCAGGATGACAGGAGGCAGATTGCGGTTGTGTCTGCACCAGGAAAGCGCAGTAAGGATGATGAGAAGATCACAGACCTTCTGTATGAATCAAACAGGCTTGTCCAGAAGGGACTCAGCTGCAGGCCTGTCTTCCAGAAGATCCAGAAGCGCTTCATGGAGATTGCAGAGGAGCTCTCGCTCCCTTCTGATGAGCTGTCAGAGGCTCTGGATGAGGTAAGAAGGAACATCGATGCAGGCAGAGGTGAGAACTATGCAGCGTCCCGTGGCGAATATCTTTCCGCACGTCTGATCAGCCAGGCCCTTGGATGGGAGTTCCTTGATGCAGAATCAGCCATTGTAATCAACAGCGATGCAACAGTGAACGAGAAGAGCTACAGCAATCTGAAGGCCATGATTGAGCCAGGAAAGAAGTATGTGATCCCTGGATTCTACGGCAAGAGCGAGCTGGGTGAGATCAAGACATTCACACGTGGTGGTTCGGATGTGACAGGCGCAATAGTAGCAAGTGCCATTGACGCGGAGCTCTATGAGAACTGGACGGATGTATCAGGTGTCTTCAGTGCTGATCCGAGGCTTGTTGAGAATGCCCGTGTCATAGAGAAGATGTCATATAATGAGGTCCGTGAGCTATCTGAAGTAGGTGCTTCAGTATTCCATGAGGAAGCAATAGCCCCTGTTGTCCCTAAAGGAATCGCAATAAACATAAAGAATACCAACAGTCCTGATGATAAAGGCACTATGATAATGCCTAGCGTGGAGGGCACTGGTCTATGCGGTGTATCTGCGAAGGGCGGCCTCTCTGCGATAAAGCTGTCAAAGCTGATGCTTTTCAAGAAGCGCGGCATGCGCCATGCGCTCCTTACTATGCTGCAGGTCTTCGGAATCAGGCCATGTTATTCACTGTTCGGGATTGATTCCCTGACATGGTACTTTGACTCAAAGATGGCATCAGACAGCGTATGCGAATCAATGTGTGAACGCCTGAAGACGGAATTCGAGCTTGACTCAGTATCTGTTGAGCGTGGCTATGCGATTATGGGCCTTGTCGGTGAGGATATGGATAAGACAACATCATTCGTTGACGCTCTCTCTGCTCTGAGGGATAACGGAATCGGCATAGCATCCGTTAATTACGGCGTAAGTGATGTATCATGCCTTATCGGGATCAGGGAAGAGGATAAGGACAGGGCTGTAAAGGCCGTATACAGCAGAGTGTTCGGCTGATTTTCAGGCATTCTATGATGCATCAATCCCTGCGCAGGCAGGGATTTTTCAATTCCAGCTCAGTTCTGGTATCTTATATCCGCATCCCTCATGAGCTCGTATGATATAAGCTCTGATGAGTCCAGATTCTCATTATGCATGCTTACGGCATTTATCCTTGGATTGTCGTATGTCCTGTAATAATAGATCCCTTCTGTGCAGTTTATGCATGATGCATAGACTGTTATCTCGTATTCCCCATCTCCGAATATGACAGTACCTCGCTGCTGGTCTACAGATCCTAGTATATGGAAGAACTGTGACACTGATGAGCCTTCGCTGCTCTCTGATACGCTGTTGAGCTTTGTGAATGCGCATCTGACGAATCTTGACATGGATGAGAGATCCCCTGGAAGTCCGAATGCTCCGAGGCCCTTGCAGTAGATATCCATGCTTAGCTTGTCTGAGAATGTATTAGGCTTGTCTCCAGGTGAAAGGTTCCTGTAGTTGTTCAGATTGAAGAGCTGCAGCGGGAACTCTGGATTGTTCGTCAGGACCTCTGGCGGATTGTCATATACATAGAGGCCTTTCTCTGTCTGCTCAAGCGTTATCGAGCGTTTTCTGTCTGAGATCATCCAGTGCAGGGTCGCAGGCTTCACGCCATCCATGAAGTCTTCATCTGTTATATTAGCATCACTTAGAAGGCATTCAGCCTGATCCACTGTTTTAGCCTGCGACAGGATCCATGGGATAAGCTCGAATGATGCGATGTTCCTCTTTCCGTCAATCGGAGGGTTGAAATGCGCATTCCCCGGGAAGTTAAGCCCAGCAATGGCAAGCCCTGACTCATTTGCTGCATCGAAATAGAGTGGTACTCCATTCATTATCACTCCCATTCCGATAATTGCATCATGGTTAAGGCATTCTCCTTCATGGCGGAAGCGGAAAGGGTAGTTCCTCGGTGTTATAACGACTTTCTCTCCCTGCCATCCGCCGAGGTCCAGATTCCTGCCGAAATAGAAATCGTCTGTCCTGTAAACTGTTGCTGTGCACATATTGCTGCCTCCAGCCTAAAGCTAATACCTAATCCGGCCATTGGCAACAAAAACAGGGCATCTTCCGATGCCCTGCGGTTATCTGATGTCCTGTAATCAGCGGATTCTGAGCTCAGTCTCGAGATCGAAGAAGCGTGCCTTCTCCATGTCTACGATAAGAGCAACAGGCTCACCTACAGAAGGAACTACAGATGGATCGATCTTTCCGACGATGTTTGCACCATCTGTTGCAACATATACCTGTGTCTCACTTCCGAGAGGCTCAACAACTGATACGTTGCCGTTGATTGTCTTTCCGTCCTGTGGCTGGTGGCTGTACTCAACGTCCTCAGGCCTGATGCCGAATGTTACTTCCTTGCCCTTGTATGGTGCGAGGACCTTAGCCTGTGCATCTGTGACGTCGAGGCTGAATGACTTTGATCTGAGCTTGAGCTTTCCGCCATTGTCCTCAACCTTTACAACCATGAAGTTCATCGGTGGTGAACCAATGAAGCCAGCAACAAACTTATTGTCTGGATCATTATAGAGCTCCATAGGACCTCCGATCTGCTGGATCACACCAAGCTTCATTACTACGATCTTATCAGCCATTGTGAGTGCTTCTACCTGGTCATGGGTTACATAGATCATTGTAGCCTGCAGGCGGTGATGGAGTCCTGAGATCTCGGCTCTCATCTGTACTCTCAGCT
>CAKQTF010000216.1 GCA_934276695.1 uncultured Spirochaetales bacterium | reverse complement strand
GCTGTTCCTTGTGACAAAATACAGTCTGTCGGGCTCAAGCCTGAACATCTCGTCCTCTTTAAGCTCTGAGAATCCATTTTCCATTAAGATTCTCTTTGCATTGTCAATTACATGGAATGGGCTAGGGCTTCTTCTTATGAAATCAATCAGGTCTTCTGTATCTTTTATATATCTGGCATCCATAAAGGCCATTATATGATAAAACCATTCAGATGGCCATATCACTATGCGAAATGCCTTAAGCTGTAATTAAGCTGAAGCATCAGGCTTACGGAGCTGCCGTCCTGTATGCTGTCTGTGATTATGAATCCATGTTTTCTGAAGAAATCCAGTGCAGTCCTGTTCTCTCTTGGGCATTTCAGTGTATATGGAAACAGGTGTGTCTCATTTACAAGAGTATGAAGAAGCTGTGATGCTATGCCTTCTCTTCTGTTTTCCTCACCGACGAACAGATTCCTGATCAATCCTGTCTCATTGAAAAAAGAAAGAAATCCTGCAGCCTTTCCATCGACCAGGGCAATGAGAATCTGCTGGTCCTTCGTGTCATTAGCAAAATCAGCCTTGGGTATGCAGTCATCTTTCTCGTATTGCCGCTTCAGCTCTTCTGCATATCTTGGAAGCAGGACATTTGTTATTCTCAGATTTGCTTTGTTCAAAACGAATAATCCCCTGTAAGCACAAACTGCAGATCATAAGCAAACGGATTGTTGATGCTGTCATTATTCATATTCCATACGCATATGCCTGATGCAGATACTGACATTCTGAATGCCTCCGTTATGCTATATGATCCATATATGCTTGATAGGATATAATACTGTGACCTGCTTGAGAAGAGCGTTCCTGGCTTTACATCGTCATATGCAGTTGTTGCATTATTAACACCCCTTGCATTGAAGCTGACTTTTCCTCCAAGACTCCATTTCCTGATTGACTGGTATTCGATATCAAAAAGCACATTGAACGTGTTGCATCCGTATGGATATCCGATATATGTCAGATCGAATATCCCATGGTTTGATCTCTGATTCCTTATTGCAATCACATAATTCAGGTTATAGCCATTTGTGCCTTCAGTGTTCTTAAGCCCGCCTCTGAGGTATAGGGCAGGGCTTGTGTATGTGAATTCTGTCTTTGTCTTTATGAAGCCAGAGGCTACAGATGCTGCAGTCTTGTATCCGATCTGCAGTCCTATTGCATCCTCTTTTGTCTTTCCCAGTGTTTCCTGGTCGTGCTTCTTTTCACCTGGCACATTCAGATCATCGATCACTATTGCAACATACTGCTCGATTCCAGGTGTGAACATATAGTCCCATTCCAGAGATAATATGGAGTTGGAATTGCCTGCTATATACAGATTGTGAAAGAACATGACAGGGTTGAGTATCTGCATGTCGAGTATGCCCTTATCACTCTGGTAGATAATAGCTTCTTCTATCGACATGCGTGATTTCCGCTGCTTTGTTGTCCATTCAAGCCTGTGGTCCATAAGCATCTTGACTCCAGTATAGGCATCAGAAGTCTGGTTGAAATACCTATCAAGACCAGATAGTGCATCGGTATTACCTGTATAGTACTGGCTTGGATGGGGAAAGAATGATGCCAGGAAGCTCAGCTTTATCTGATTATTGAAGACTGAGACGCTGAATGCATTGTGATATGGTACATGCTTATCTATTATGAAGTTGCCGGATACACCGCTTCCATAGCTGTACTGCTCTCTGCCTATCTGCAGATTCCACCAGCTGCCACCGAGATCAATATAGGCTCTGTATGGGAAATTGAAATTGAAATCCTCATAATCAAATGAGCGGAAGGATGATACCATCGGGATATTGTTTGAAATGTATTCAGAACCGAATGGCTTCAGTGTGTGCACCGTGTTCATCACTGGGATTTCGAAATGGACCTCTGCTGTTTCCTTTATCCTTAAGCTCAGTCCTATATTCATGAATCTTTCTCTTTCATCTGCCCATGCTGCATCTCCGTCGAATGGGAGGTACTCCTTTGTATATGGTGCAACCGGCTTATTATCATCCCCGTATACTATATTATCTTTGAATGCCCTGTTTGTATGCGCATAGATCTGTGGCCTGATATATCCTGCAGCTCCGAAGCCGAACACGCTGTCGCTGTCAGTCTCTGCAACCCTGTTGCTGAGCTCTGAATACAGTGCTCTTTCTGCTGTATTCATATCAGCATCTGCGATTGATTCGAGATATAGTCTTGCTTCCTTTTCACTGTAAGGCCTTGTCATTGAGATTGCCTTCCCGAGTGATAGGAACAGGGTATCAATCCCATCATAGAAATCATCCGTGATCTTAATCATGGCAGATTGCGGTGCTGAGAATGCATTCTGCATGCATATGCATGCCAGTATTAGGATTATTATCAGTTTTTTCTTCATATCAACCCTTACAAGTCTGATGATAGCCTTTTCCCGTACGATTATAAAGCACTGCTCTTTATTGAATTAATTAACATTTTATTAACAGCCCTGATGATATTGAATTAACACAGCAGCCTTAGCCTCATAGCCATAGGAGAAAATAAAATGAAAAGACTTGGTTCTATTATCATGATGCTTGCATGCTGTCTGTCAGTTTTCGCCGGCGGAGCAAAGGAAGCATCTAATATCTCGGTTATCTCAAGAGAGGATGGCTCAGGCACAAGAGGTGCTTTCGTGGAGCTTGTTGGGCTTCTTGATTCATCAAAGACTGATATGACTACTGTTGATGCTGAGATTGCGAACTCAACATCTGTAGTGATAACAACTGTACAGGGAAACCGCAATGCAATCGGATATATATCCCTTGGTTCTCTCAATGATACTGTTAAGGCTCTTAAGATTGATGGAGTAGAGGCATCACAGGCAAACATAGAGAATGGTAGCTATAGGCTTCAGAGACCATTCAATATCGCATATAAGAAGCTCTCTCCGCTTGCTGAGGACTTCCTTGCGTATGTATTCTCTTCTCAGGGACAGGGAATCATCACAAAGAGCGGGTATATCGGAAATGCTGATGGCGCTAATTAC
>CAKQTF010000215.1 GCA_934276695.1 uncultured Spirochaetales bacterium | reverse complement strand
CTGCTTACGAAGTCTGCGGCACATTCCTGAAAGCCAGCACTGATTCAGATGAGCTTATGATAATGGCTGAGGGCAAGCCTATATCAATCAGATTCTGCGATATAATCAGAATACAGACTGCATGACCGGATAATCAGAAGAGATTCCAGATGAGCTGAAGGCAAAAGCACCGATCAGCATTGCGGGCATATCCGGTATTCATAACATATCCTAATAATGATATAATCTTCCATATAGGCAGGAGACTTGATGCAGCTGATAGATTTTGATAATTGCAGGATCAATGATAGATTCTATGGCGGACTATCAGGAAAGAAGGTCGGCCTAATATACAATAATGAAAACTACATAATCAAATACCCTTCAGATCTGAAGATATTTGGAAGCAGATTTGGCCTGAGTTACTCAAATAGCCCTGTCTGTGAATATATAGGATCCCATATCTATTCTATTTTATTTGATAATGGCAATTCCCTTTGTAACAAGTGGAGTGAGGAGAAAATGCAGAATTACATGAATCTTCCAGAGAAGGAAAGAATCATTGAAGCTGTCAGGACGCCTTCAGTCTATAGAATCAGCGATAGAGGATCAACCCGAGAAAATTCATCAGAGAATCAGACAATGCTGAGCTCCGAAGAGTATTATATGAAATCGCTGGCAGAATACAGGCAAAGCAGAATGATATAAACCAGTTCATTGATTCTATTGATATCATCACTGATCTGCAGAAGGGATTCTATAAACTCTCCTTACGGGATAGGTATGAGAATATAATCGCAGAGTCAATCTGCTAATTAGTAGTAATATGGATTAAAGCATAGATAAAAGCATTGTCATTGATTTTCCTGTTCCTGGATATCTTCATGAAACAATGAAGAAGGCTGATGCATGCTATGAGACAGATCCGGATAGCTTTGACTATCTGCATCTTCTGGATGCACTGGACCAGGATGTAAAAGAAGCCTACATAAGCAGGAAGATATCCTACAGCCAGGCAAAGAAGATATTCTATAGATACGGTATATAGATGCGCTGAAAGAGAAACAGCCGCAGGCACTGCCGCGGCTGATGGGATCATTCAATGATACCGGCAAGATAAGCAAGCGTGTATATGCTCTGCGATCTTGTTATCTTCTCCTGAAGGATTGAAAGCTCTTCTGTATTTACTTCAATCCTCTGCGACAGGATATCTGTCTTCGATACTGTACCAGCTGACTTCTGAGTCTCCAGAAGAGAAAGCCTGTCATTTGCTTCCTCGAGCTTCAGCTCATAATACTCAAGCTTTGCCTCTGAGAGCTCCAGCTGGGATATGCTAGCCTCGGCAGCCGATGAGAGCTGCAGAAGAGCAGAATCATAATCAGCCTCCGCAGCCTTTATCTCACTTGCAGCGTACTTCACATCATTGAGCTTCTTGCCGCCATCCCACAGCGTTGCCTTGACTGCGAATGTGAGATAGATGCCATAGTCATTCTTCCTGTACCAGTTAGTCTCGATAAGAGGGAATGCAGATCCGCCATAGCTCAGTGACACCTGTATGCCGAGATCAGGCTTCCAGTAGAGGCTGTTCTTTGCAATCTTCTCCTTCAGCCTGAGAGCTTCCTGCTGATTGGTAAGCATCGAAAGCGGAGCTGAATCATCACGGGTCGCAAGCTTATAGAGGTCATCATGGCCAATTGCCGCAATCGCATCCATCTCCGCATCATTGATCTCATATGAAATCATCTCCGCAGATAGCTCATCATCTCCGATAAGGCTCCTTATAGCCTGAAGATTATCCCTGTATTCCTTCAGGACCTCCTGTTCTTTAACATCAAGCTCCATTGCAGTTATCTTCGCCTTTGTGACATCCTGCTTCAGGAGCATGCCGTTCTGGTAGGCATCATTGCTTGCTTCCACAAGCTCATCGGCAAGAGCCTTAGTATCATTGAGCTTGGCAATGACATCCTCCATGTACTTCATTGCTGTGAGCCTTGTCTTGAGCTCTGCTGTCAGCTTATTCTCCTTATCAGAAACATCAAGTGCCCTTATATCGGCAATCCTCTGGTAGAGCTTCACTGACTCTGGTATCTTCCCCCATGTGAAGACTGGCTGAGTGATTGAGATTCCCGCATTATAGTAAGTCTTATCCATACCCTTATACAGCGTAAGGTACTCCCCTGATGCAGCTCCCGGAATCGTGACACCAAGCTGGGAAGATAGCTCATCAACACTGTATGATATCTTCCCGATAGGAGGATTCGGCATATATGTCGCAGTGAGAGCCGATGTGATCTGAGGCTGGTATGCAGCCTTTGCATTCTTCACATCCAGCGTGCTCTGGATATATACCTGCTCCGCCTTCCGTATCTCAGGGTTATTCCCTGTCATTGCATTCCTGAGACGCTCGTATGTGTACTCTGGGCTGATCACATCAGACTTTGCCTCTGATGCGGAAAGCACCTGAATGCATGCAAGCAGAACCAGGAAGATGATGCTGAATTTCTTCATCTCGGATCCTCTTATAAGCTGTATTCCTTCACATCTGCAGAATTGAATAGCAGATTGTCAAGCTGTGATGACTTTGTCGCATTCGTTATGCTAATGCTTCCATAATCTGTTACATCTTCTTTTAATGTGAATTTAACAGGCTCAGACTTATATGAATCACCAGAATATATGAAACTGATCTCTATACCGCTGCCTAAACCTGAGAAACGGCCATGATCAGCAGGCACTGTGCTATTGCTAGGCACATTTGAGGCATCAATCCTTGTAACTGCTGTTCCTACAACATTGCTGTCCTTATCATAGAGATTTATGACCTTTCCATCATCGGCAGCTGTCCCCTTTGCTGTTGAGACTGCTGATGATATTGCATAACCTCCGAGGCCTGGGAACGTACCGATATTACGTTTGAAATAGACATCAAGACTGTAATTCTCCTTATCCGAATTGAATTTTATGGAGTCAGAAGAATCATTTACTGTAATAACAGAATCAGATGCCATGCATTTTCCTGAAGTCTTGCTTTCTGTCCATAGATAGTACTCTGTATTGCCA
>CAKQTF010000214.1 GCA_934276695.1 uncultured Spirochaetales bacterium | reverse complement strand
TTATGTTCTCAGGAGCTCTGAAGAGACAGCCTCTGTCAGCCAGATGGATCATTGCAAGGTCATTATAGCTATCTCCGGCAGCGAATGTCCTGAAGCCCATCCCACGGAGTCCTTCGACGGCCTTCTTCTTGCCATTATCCTGCCTCATCCTTATCCCGGCAATCATACCATCCTCATCAATGACCAGGCTGTTGCAGAAGATAGTCGGCCAGCCAAGCTGCTTCATAAGAGGAGAAGCGAACTCAGAGAATGTATCTGAGAGTATGATCACCTGAGTCCTCTCCCTGAGCTTATTAAGGAAATCAGAAGCTCCTTCAAGCGGATGGATTCCTGCAATCACATCCTGTATATCCTTAAGCGTCAGGCCATGCTCCCTGAGGATATCCATGCGGTATCTCATGAGCTTATCATAATCAGGCTCCTCTCTGGTTGTCCTCTTAAGGGCATCGATTTTAGTCTTCTCTGCAAATGCAATCCATATCTCAGGAACAAGGACCCCTTCAAGGTCCAGACATACTATATCCATACTGAAAACTCCTCCAGTAATTATTAAGGATAGAACAAAAAGGGTCAATGGAATTATCATTATGCAGTATGAGAGACAGGATACTTAAAAGCGCATGCTATGCAGCAGCCTTCCTTGTAGGTGCTGTCATATCAGTGATGGTAATATTCAACACGATGCTTGGCACAGCCACAAACAACAGCATCTCGATAATGATAAACCAGATTGTGGGGATCATCCTGATCTCGCTGATCATGGCAGCATTCCCGAAATCGGAGATTGTCAATCCGGAAAGAAAGCCATCACACTGGTGGCAGTGGTTCGGAGGGCTCTTCGGACTTGCCGTCATATCGATAAACTACTTCTCAGTAAAAGGAGCCGGAGCAACGATAGCAATGGCTGCAGCAGTGCTCGGGCAGTGCATAATGGGACTTATATTCGACATCACTGGCCTTATGGGAATGGAAAAGCACGGAGTCAGCAGACGTAAGGCACTCTCCCTGATCATCTCAATGGCAGGCATAATCATAATGCTTGCAGCACCTGCAGAAAACGGTGCACATAGCGTTATGATTCCTGCTCTCCTATCAGTGCTCTCAGGAATCATCACAATGATACAGATGGTATACAACTCATCATTTGCAAAGGCAAAGGGCGCCTTCTTCTCTGCAAGGCAGAATGTCATCTCTGGATTATTAGGCATACTTGCATTCATACTGCTATTCAATCTCAGGCCATCGGCAGAAGCAGTCAAGGGACTTGCATCATATCCTGTATGGAAGGCTGCCATGGGAGGATTCCTTGCAGTGATCGTTGTCGTATCAACAAATATTGTGATTCCGAGGATACCTGGAGCAGCATCATCCATACTGATGTCCTCAGGACAGATCCTCTCTGCAGTGATTCTTGATCACATCATGTATGGGATAGCTTCCCCTTCACTTGCTGCTGGAGCCATCATCATGATCTTCGGCCTTGCCATTGCCCCCTGATTCCACAGCTCCAGTAGAAAGCATTATGGCAATAGGCTTCATCGAAGGGATGCTTGCGCAGACAATCTGCAGTATGGATGTGATAGGGACTGCCAGGAACATGCCTATAGGCCCCCAGATATAGCCCCATATTGCAAGTGATACAAGAATCAGGAAAGGAGAGAGATTCATCTTCACGCCCTGGATCTTTGGGTCGATTATATTGCCAAGCACCATCTCCACAGCAGTGAAGGACAGCCCGATATACACTACAGTGCTCCATTCAGGCATGAACTGCAGCACAGCCATGAATATCCCTGACACGGTGACTATTATGGATCCTATCGTAGGGATGAAGTTCAGGATGAATGCCAGGACACCCCAGATCAAAGGGAAATCCAGTGAGAACATGATGGCTACGACATAGAACAGCACACCTGTCGCAACGCTTATCAGGGCCTTTATCCCCATATACTTGGAGATCTGCTTTGTCATGCCGCCTATCATCGAAGAGAGCTGCATTGCCTTCTCTCCAGGAAGGGATGCTGCGATCTTGGGCATTATCGTCTGCCGCTCAAGGATTATGAACATCAGATACAGGAAGATCAGGGCACAGGATCCGATTATATCAACGAATTTCGTAGTCAGGTTAGTCAATGAGGTCACGATCATTGAATACCCGTCCCCTGTCAGCCATGAAAGAAGCGAGAATGATCCGGTGCCCGTGCTTCCATCCTTTGCAAGGAAGTCGAAGGCCTGTGATTCGAATCTGTCCGACATGAAGTCAGCAGCGCGTGAGAGCTGCTTATTCAGGTAATCGTCAAGCGTCCTTATCCTCATGTAGTAGTAAGGGAGCTCCTTGATCAGCATGTTCACCATTGAGAAGAACAGTATTATGCAGAGAACGAAGAAGAGCACAACAAGGAGCAGAGCCAGGACTGTGGATATGCTCTTAGGTATCCTCAGCCTGTCACAGCGGCTGAGAAACGGATTGATGAAGATGAAGAGGAAGGCTGCAATCACTATCGGGAGAATGATTGAAGAGCAGAGCTTCAGGATGAACAGGAATGCCAGAGCTGCAAAAAAATACAGCACAGTGCGTATCCCCTTCAGATATCTCTTTTCATCACCAGAATCTTCCATATCAAAAGTATAGCAGTCTATGGCAAAAAATAACAATAACATATAAAATTTAATCCATGGAAAATTCAGGATATCTCGATAGGATCCGGATTGTGCTTGTAGAGACACAGGATGCTGCGAACATCGGCTCTGTATGCAGGGCCATGAAGACTATGGGCCTTACGCATCTGGCTATAGTCAGCGATAGGGAATATGATGAGAACAGACTCAGGACACTGGCACTTCATGCTGCGGATGTCTGGGAGAATGCAAGGCATTTCCTGACGCTTGAAGAGGCGCTGAAAGACAGCTCATTCTCAGTCGGCGCCACAAGGCGCAGGGGCAAGATGCGTAAGATGAGCTCCTATTCGCCGGAGCAGCTGGCAGAGAAGATCTCATCATTCCCAGAAGGCATAGTCTCGATAGTCTTCGGAAGGGAAGCTGACGGGCTCAGGGA
>CAKQTF010000213.1 GCA_934276695.1 uncultured Spirochaetales bacterium | reverse complement strand
CCACCAACACAATGTTCTATAATAAGGAGCTTCTTGAGAAAGCCGGATTCGACATGACTGCAGATGCTCCAGAAAGCTGGGCTGAATTCATGGAGCTCTGCGAAAAGCTCAAGGAGTTCTACAAAGATAAGGATGGATTCATTCCTTTTGTAGTGCAGGATGAGGACTGGCTTTCTAACTCACAGATCATGCAGTGCAATAACCCTGTAATCAAAGCAAACAGCGACTACTCAGTAAAAGAAGCTGCATGGGGCACTGAGGAATGCGCAAAAGTCGCAGCATGGTGGCAGGATATGGTTAAAAACGGCTGCATGGATATGACAATGAACAAGACAGGAAACAACGTATTCCTGGCAGGAAATGCAGCATTCTTCGCAGGATCATCTACAAAGATCAGTGAATGGACACCTACACTTGGGGAAAACCTTTGTGCTATTGAGATGCCTTACTTTGATATCCAGAAGGTCGCTCTTGGCGGAAGCTGTGTTGCTATATATCCAAAAACAGCAGAAAGAACAGATGCAGCATGGGAATTTGTCAAATTCATATGCTCAGCTGATGAAAATGCCCTCTTTGCTGTTGACAGTGGCTATCTTCCAATCAGAAAGTCATCTTTCGAATCTGATAGCGTGAAAAAAGCTATTGAAACAATGCCTGCATATGCTGTTGCATTCAAGCAGCTGGCTTATGCTGATGCATATCTCAATATCGATGACTATGCAGCTAAGGCAATTGCACTGAGCAAGTTCAGGACACTTGTAACAAATGATCTGAACTACGATCCTTTAAAGGCAATGCAGGAATCTGCTGCACAGTACAATACTGAAGCAAACTAACACAATAAAAACATGCTGTGGAGATAGATTTCTCCGCAGCATTGTAGCAAGAGAATGTAATATGGAAAAAGAACTGATACAGAAATTTTTAGAAGCATTTGCAGTTGGTGATTCCTTCGGCAAAGCAACAGAGTATTGCTCAAGGACAGAAATAGCAGAAGCCTACTCCTCTATCACTGAGATTTTTCCTCCATCTGAGTCCTTATCTCACAAGGACATATTACATGGTCATGTTACAGATGATACTGAGCAGGTTGTTTATCTGATCAGAGAATATTCAGACAAGGGACGGGTTGATAGCTACGACACAGCTATGTGTCTGCTTAAATGGTTTAAGGAGACTGATGCTATTAAATACATGGGGCCAAGCAGTCTCAGAGCTCTGACATATATAGAGGATGGCGGAGACATTGAGAAAGCAGGGATAAATGGCACAACGTGCGGTGGAATCATGAGATCCCCTGCTGCATTTCTATTCTCAAATGATGAAAATGCTGTAGAGAATACAGTAAGATGCTTAAAGC
This sequence comes from uncultured Spirochaetales bacterium, assembly GCA_934276695.1. GTDB lineage: Bacteria > Spirochaetota > Spirochaetia > Sphaerochaetales > Sphaerochaetaceae > Ornithospirochaeta. The sequence goes on along the minus strand of CAKQTF010000213.1, from coordinate 1,705 downwards.
CTACGCACAACACAGCACTTGCAATGGAGGCTGCTATTGCATACACATCTGCCCTTATGGAAGCAAGTAAGGATGGCTCATCGGTCAGCACGATAATAAAAAAAGCAATTGATGGCTCACTGATTGGATATGGATATGGAAACAGAGAAAGAACTAACGGCGTTGGGCCTTCCATGTCCAGCAGACTGCTTTTTCTGCAGAAGGTAATTCCGCTTCTGAAAAACGACGAAGAACTTAAGGTGCTTCTTTATGATGTACTCGGTACTACCCTATCTTCTATTGACTGTGCTTCTGCAGCATTCGCAATCTTCATCTATACAGATGGTGATGTGCTTAGAACAATACAGCTTGCAACGGAAACAGGCGGTGATACAGACACAATTGCATGCCTGGCTGCTGGCTTATCTGCGCTATATTCCAAGGGGCATAACATCCCACAGCATATGGTAAAGCTTGTTGCTGAGAGCAATAATATTGATTTCAGCTACTTAGCTGATCTTGTAGTGAATTATCAGGAGGAACATAAATGAAGCTTTCTACTTCAACTAATCTAATAGCATTCCGTCCAGACTGGGTATCATATGTACCTATACTGGACTCAATGAAAAGACTGAAAAAAGTCGGTTTTGACGCAGTAGATCTTAACATATCTGATGCGGGAAAGCCATTTTTCAGACTTGGAGATGCTGACTGGAGAGAGTGGATGGAACAGGTGGTTGCTCTGTCTCAGGAGCTTAACCTTCCAATCACGCAGTCACATGCACCATTCTACAATGCGCTTGTACCAGAAAATCCAAAAGCTGACCTCTGGGAAAAAATGATCAAAAGAGCTATAGAAGCATCAGGAATGGCAGGGATCCCATGGATTGTGATGCATCCGGGAACTTATCCGGATGATTCCTATGAATTCAAGGAATCCAAGAGAAGAAACTATGAATACTTCATGCCCTATCTTGAGCTTGCAGATAAGTATGGCTGCGGGATAGCCATTGAGAATATGGCGGACAATATTGTCAGAACATATCTCAGGCCAAGTGCAGTATACTGCTCAAGGCATGTCGAGCTTGTCGATCTTATTGATTCATTCCATGCAGACAATGTCGGAATATGCTGGGACTTCGGACACGCAAATCTGACAGGACTTGACCAGAGGGAGGCTCTCAGATATATGGGCAAAAGGCTCAAGGCAACGCATGTAGCAGATAATTCCGGGTTCAATGATGATCATATAATGCCATTCCAGGGCACAATAGACTGGAGAAAGATCCTCCCTGTGCTATCAGAGATAGGATATGAGGGAGATCTTACATATGAGATCCACTGCTCAACATCGCGGCTTCCTGATGATCTGCTTGATGATGTCGCATTGCTTGCAGAGAAAGTCGGGCGATACCTTCTCTCTTTAGCAGAAGGAAAGCTCAATTAGAATTCCAATATCCCCCTTGCCTCTCTTTTCCATCATCGTGAAACATGAAGGAAGAGAGAGGCTTTTTCATAGAGGGATCACCCCTTTCTGGAGAATCTCCTATAATCAAAGGAGCAGAGTGCGATCACCAGAAGCATCAGGACTGTCCATATAGCAGAGAGACCATACTTTATGCAGTTGTAGCATGAGATTGCAATTATGACTACAAGAAGGACCATGAATAGCTTATCAACTGCATTGTTATCCATCTTCTTATTCAGCGTCCTTCCTATCGTGGCA